>JAUWMW010000023.1 GCA_030612965.1 bacterium | reverse complement strand
GTGAACGCCCAGGAAACTTATTTCGGCAAGAACAAGGTCAGGTACAAGGACTTTGACTGGAACTACATCCAGACACGCCATTTCGACATCCACTTTTACGAAGATGCCTATCCGACGGCCAGGTTTGCCGCCACCGTTCTGGAATCGTCCTATGTAGAGATCAGTCGTGAACTCTGCTACAAGATTCAGCGCCGGGTGCCGGTCTTCCTTTATAACTCCCACAATGATTTCCAGCAGACAAACATCCTGCCCTCCCTCATAGCCGAGGGAACCGGCGGTTTCACCGAGGTCTTCAAGAACCGGGTGGTGACACCATTCAACGGTTCGTACGAAGATTTTCGTCACGTACTGCACCATGAGCTAACCCATGCCATGACTTTCGACATGCTCTATGGGAACGCCTTCTCGGCTCTGGTGTCGCGGCGCCGGCTGTTTAGAATGCCGCTGTGGCTGGCCGAAGGATTTGCCGAGTACTCCTCACGCCACGGATGGGATGCGCAGTCGGATATGTGGGTGCGGGACGCTACCATCAACGGCTATCTGGTGCCACTGGAGTATCTCACCGGCTACAACGCCTACCGTGAAGGCCAGGCGCTGATAAAATACATCGCCGACAAATACGGTGAAGCAAAAGTTGCCGACATCTTTCGCAAGGGGAAAATCTACCTCTCCATCAACAAGGCGCTCAAGAAATCGATCGGCGTTGACCAGGAGAAACTGTGGGAGGAGTTCTCCCGCGAAATGAAGCGTCGCTATTGGCCGGAGATTGCTCTGCGCAAAGAGGCCGAGGAGATCGGAACCAAGCTGACCAACGCTCGCAAGGACGGATCCTACTTCAACGAAAGACCGGTCTTCTCGCCCGAGGGAGACAAGATAGCTATCTTCACTGATGGCTCTGATTTCACTGAACTTGTTCTGATCTCGGCCGACGACGGCAAGATTCTCGACCGGTTGGTGAAAAGCTCTCGGTCCGGCGATCTGGAATCGCTGCATTCGTACATCTCGGGAGCCTCTTTTTCGCCGGATGGAACCAAGCTGGTCTTTGTGGCCAAGTCCAACGGAAAGGAATCATTGTTCTTCTACGACCTCCTCCGCAAGCGAGTCTACAAAAAGAAACGCTTCGATTTCTCTAACCTCATGTCCCCGGCCTGGTCGCCCGATGGTGGGAAAGTTGCCTTCTCCGCCCTTCGGGGAAACGAACGCGATCTTTTCGTTTACTACCCGGACTCCGAGCGCCTTGAGCGTCTGATGAATGATCGCTACGACGATACCGACCCGACCTGGTATCCGGAATCCGACGCTATTCTGTTTTCCTCCGATCGACCGCATCCGCAGAGTCCCGTATGCGACGGTAAGGACCATCCGTACGTCCGTCAGGGAGCGTTCATGCCGGGTGATTTCGTATACGGGTCGTACAATCTGTCCCGGATTGATCTTGCCAATCTGGAGATTACTCCTGTGGACGTCGGCCCCGGTCCCAATACTACACCGGATGTTTCTCCCGACGGCAGCAAGATTGCGTTTATCTCCGGACGCAACGGCATCGACAACATCTATGTCGCTTACACTGACTCCGACCGGGTCTATGCCGTGACCAACATCCTGTCCGGGGTTTTGTATGTGTCCTGGTCGCCCGATGGAAAGAAGCTTGCCTTCCAGGCTTTCAACAAGGGCGCCTACGACATCTTTGTGATGGACGATCTGGTTCCGGTCGGTGACGGTGGTGTCTTGCACGCTACGGCCTTTGCGCGTGGAGATGACGGTCTGGTTGCTCTTGGCCGGCCGAGCAAAGGTGAGGTCGCAGATAGCAGTGTGGATACCAGCACGGTCAGCGATGCGCTACTGATTGACTTGAGTTCCAACGATGCTGAGCCGGATGCAATGATAGACCCTCAAACGTCTGAGCCACCGTCGGATTCAACAGTTGACGCAGGCGTGGTTGCGGAAACTGACAGCCTCCCTTCGGTGGCTGCCCAGCCTTTGGATTCCACGACCGATGCGGGAGCGACAGCCGTGGTTGACACTTCTGAGTCTACAGGCGACGATGTGATCACTGAATCCGGTATCTACGATGAGGAGTATGTCCACGTCAGCCACCGAACCGACGACCCGCTGGACCCCTACATGCGCGATGTTATCGGCGACAGCACGGATTCCCGGACTATCACAGCTATGGAGGAGCCGGCTTCATTTGATTCCATAGCGCCGCCGTCGTCGACCGGTGACTATGACGTGCGGCCTTACAAGGTGAAGTTCACGCCCGACTATGTCGGTGGCGGTTTCGGCTACGACACTTTCTTCGGTCTGCGGGGACAGACGGTTTTTCTCTTCTCAGATTATCTGGGAAATCATCAAATCCTCATCGCCGCCGACCTCATGAACACAATTGACCAATCGAACATCCTGACCTACTATTTGAACAGCCAACATCGCATCAACTATGGTCTTGGACTTTTCCATAGCAAGAATTTCTATCTTGATGCCGATGACCACTTGTTTTCAGATCGATTCTATGGTCTTCAATTGTTCGCCAGTCGTCCGTTCTCGACGTTCAGCCGGCTGGAATTCACGACGTCGCAGTTCTTCATCGACCGAGAATACTATGACTTTGATGATTTCCGATCAAACCGCGGCGCCAAAGTATCCACGGCCTCGGTTTCGTATGTTACCGACAATATTATCTGGGGATTGACTGGTCCCTTGAACGGTCGGCGAGCCAAACTGACCCTGGGCGGCGGTGTCAATCTGATCGGTTCGGACACCGTGCAGTTTCATTCGGCTGAATTCGACTACCGCAAGTACCTGCATTTCGGTAATCTCTACTCGCTGGCTTTTCGTGTCACCGGTGGCGCATCGTATGGACGCACCCCCAAGACGTACTTCCTGGGCGGGACCACTAACTGGATAGGCAACACTACTCTTGACGCCAAAGTCTACGAAGTGGAGAACCTCTATTTTGCGGATGTCGTGACGCCGTTGAGAGGCATTGACTATTACAGCCTGTCCGGCGATCGATATGGACTGATCAACCTCGAGTTCCGGTATCCCATGATCGACTACTTTGCGATGCGCTTCCCTCTGGCGCTTGTTATCAGTCGGGGCGGCGGCGCCATCTTTCTCGATATGGGAGCGGCCTGGGAAGGTAACAACTTCAGGGGCGGCACCTCAGAGGGAGGTAACCGACTGCTTGATATCAAGACGGGTTTTGGTTTCGGTATGCGCGCCAATCTGGGCTTCGTACTACTGCGTTATGATATGGCGTGGTCCACCGATTTCTACAGTGTGTCCGAAAAGCCGGATTACTATTTTTCGATGGGTGCCGACTTCTAAGCAGATGCCAACAGATTCCTGCGGCCGTTCTCGTTGACAACCGGATTCTCATGCAAAAAAAACGCGACTCCGTTCGGAGTCGCGTATTACATCGCTCAGCAACCTATCTCTTCTTGTGCAAAGAACAGAACTTCGCCTTCCCATTCGTGAACCGCTTGCATCTCTTACCGGCCTTGGTCTTGGCTGCGCAGCGGATCTTCTTGACCGCCTTCTTCTTTGGAGCGGCCTTCTTCTTGGCTACCTTTCTCTTCGGCGCAGCCTTTTTCTTGGTTGCTTTCTTAGCTTTGCGCATAGAAACTCCTCCAATTTTGGATTTCATGTACACAAAAGTTGTTTTTTGAATACATGTCAAGGAAAAAAGTTACGTCCGTCGCATGTTTATGTCGTACGATGCATGAATCCATGCGACGCGCACTGTAACCATACGACAAGAATTGAACAGGTGAACAGAGATGCATCGCACTTCACGTGCGATGTGCGGTAGCCACACGCGGTGTGTGGACGTGAGCAACGAACCATTCTTGTGAGACTACTGACAGCGCACGTCGAGTAGTTACTCGTTGTTTGTGGGCGACAGACGTCCTCATCTGCCCCGGCGAAATCCTCACTCTGTAACCGAATCTGAAGATTCGGCTACCACAACAAACACACCCCTGAATCCCGTCTCAAGAGGGGACTGTGAATCGGTTTCTGAATCAGAAATACTGGTACCCCACCTACAGCGGAGCGACAGCTGGGATCCTGCGTGCGAAGAATGGTTTCGACATTGCGTCAGAACCCCTGCGATCCTACCCAAACGTCGGGTGCCCCACCATTCATGGTGGGGCCAAAATACCACACGGTAAACGGTGGGCCACCTGCGTCATCCTGAGCGGAGTCGAAGGGTGGCGTACCCTGTGCGCGGATACTGGCTTTCGCCGGTATGACGACAATAGAGAAGAAGGATGCCCTATCATCACGGGAACGACACTATTTCCTGTATCACCCGACAGGCTCACTAAAACCCGTATATCTCTTGGAATTTGGCTGTCATGTAGTCAACCAGCGGCTGGTGTGACAGCGGTTGGCCGGTGACTTTCTGCACCAGTTTGGTGGCGCGATAGCGGGTGCCGTGCTGATGGATATTCTCCTTGAGCCACTGTCTGAGATTACTCAGGGCGCCCTGTTTGAACTGCGTCATCAAGTCCGGCATGTCCTTTTGCGCCTGGGCAAAGAACTGCGCTGAGTACAGGTTCCCCAGAGTGTAGGTGGGGAAATAACCCATGTACCCCGCCGACCAGTGAACATCTTGCAAACAACCGTCGGCATCGCTTTTTACCTCAATACCGAAGTAGTCTTTGAAACGACGGTTCCACTCGCCGGGAACATCGGCCGGTTTGAGATCACCTTTGAGCATGGCCCGCTCCAACTCGAACCGCAGCAGAATGTGGAGATTATAAGTAGCCTCGTCGGCTTCGACGCGGATACATGACGGCGTGACATTGTTTATCGCCGCATAGAAATCATCCAGCGAAACGCCGCTCAGACTCTCCTTAAAGATGCGCTGTGCCTGCGGGAAGAAATACTCCCAGAACGCCTTGGACCGGCCCACCTGGTTCTCCCACATGCGCGACTGGGATTCATGGATACCCAGGGAAGCTGACTCGGCGGTCGGCATCCCGAAATCTTTCTCTTTGTTCAATCCCATCTCGTAGAGGCCGTGACCGGCTTCGTGCATGATCCCGAACAGGGCGTCGTTGAGCCGCTTTGGATTGTAGCGGGTGGTGATCCGGGTGTCACCGGGGCCGAGACCGGTGCAGAACGGATGGGTGGTAGTATCGAGACGACCGGTTTCAAAACTGTACCCCATCGCCTGGGCTACCGACTCGCCGAACACCTTCTGCAGGTTGACGTCATAGTCGCGCTCGACAATCGAGACGTCGGGGCGCATTGGAGCATCCTTGATCTTCTTCAGAAGGACCACCAACTCCTTACGCAGTTTCTCAAAGACATCGACGACCTCATCGACAGTGGCGCCGACCTCATAGTTGTCCAACAGGGCGTTGTACGGTTCACCCTCATAGCCGTAGGCGTCAGCCTTCCTGATCTGCAAAGTCAGCACTTTGTCCAGCCAAGGCTGGAAATGTTTGAAGTCGTTGTTCTTGCGCGCCGTCACCCACTCACCTTGAGCCAGGGTAGTGGTTTTGGTGATTTCTTCAACCAGGTCCCTGGGCAGTTTGGTGGCCTTGTCAAATTGGTGGCGCGTCTCGCGGATGTTGGCTGCTTCGAGGGAATCCTCGTCCTTGACCAGGTCCGATGCCTCCAGCGTGCTTAACAACTCACCCACCTTTGGGTCAGTAAACTTCTCATGCATCATGCCGGACAACAGACTCAACTGGTCGGCCCGCAGGCCGGCCCCGCCACGCGGCATGTAGGTGCGTTCGTCCCATCCGAGTACACCGGCGCAGGAGCCCAGCAGCGAAATCTCCCGGCAACGTCGCTTCAGTTCTTCGTATGCTTTCTTGGCTGGCACTTTCAGTCTCCTTATGAATCAGTTCTCATAATCAACCGTTATCAACAATGAACGGGGAAGATAGCCAAAAGTTTCTCCGTTGGCAACAGTCGCTGCACATCTGCCGCTCACTTTCACCAGCGAGGAGTCGACCGCTATCCATACTTTCCTCTTGCCGCTGTCCAGTACGTCCGGTAGATTGGATACGAATATGGATAAGTTGGAGTCAGGTATCGTGATTGCCACGCGCGGCAGGTTTTTTGAGGTACGGACGGAGGATTCGAGTCGTATCACCTGCGAAGTGCGTCAGAAGGTCAAGGACGAGGTCAAGCAGACCACGCCGGTGGCGGTGGGTGATGATGTCATGCTCAGCCGCAGCCACGAACAGTCCGGTATTATCGAGAAAGTCCTCGAGCGCCGAACGACATTTGGTCGTCCGGCCAAGGGGGTGGAAGGCAGATTGCAGGTGATCGCGGCCAACCTGGAACTGTTGGCCGTGGTGACCTCGGTCAAATCACCGAAGCTCAAGACGGGGCTGATCGATCGCTTTCTGGTGGCGGCCAGAGTGGGATCGTTGGAACCGGTGATAGTGCTCAATAAGATCGATTTAGGTTGGTCCGATGAGGTCAGCGAGGTGAGCGCAGCCTATCGTGCCATTGGCATTCCGGTGTTTGCGGTCTCGGCCGAGGACGGCAGGGGCGTGACGGATTTGATGCGCGGACTGACCGGTCATCGCACCCTGTTTGCAGGACACTCAGGGGTTGGCAAGTCGACTTTGCTGAATCGGATGCTACCTGGACTGAATCTGAAAACCAAGGAAGTGTCAGCTTTCAGCGACCGGGGAAAGCATGCCACCACCACCATCGAACTATTTGAGCTTCCTTCCGGCGGTTTCGTCGTCGATTCCCCGGGTCTGAAAGTAATGGGGCTTTGGGACGTGGACAAGGACGAGTTGGCGTACTATTTTCCGGAGTTTGAGTCCTATTCAGAACAATGTCGCTTTCAGCCGTGCAGTCACACCCACGAACCTGGTTGCGCCGTCAAGGAGGCCGTTCAGCACGGTGACATCGCCGGATTTCGCTATCAGAACTACCTTGCCATCGCCGGCTCGCTGTGACACAATGTCGCACCGTTAAGTTAAGTTGTAATGGCGGGTTACCGATAAAGGAAACGATAACATGGCAACTAAGAATGTAGAATTTCGCGTCGGCGTCATTGTCCTTATCGGGATAGTTATCCTGGTCGTCTCCCTATACTGGTTGCAGGGATACAAACTGGAACGCAACTCACAACGAGTGGTGGTGCTGTTTGATGATGTCGGTACCCTCGACGTTGGTGATCGGGTCACGGTTTCCGGCGTACCCAAGGGCAAGGTGAATAACCTGCACCTCACCGACCATGGCGTGGAAGTTGAACTGTTGCTGTTTCAGGATGTAGTGCTGAAGCGAGACGCACAGATTGTTATCAAGAACCTGGGTGTCATGGGGGAACGGTTTATTGCTATCGCGCCGGGTAAAGACAGTTTGACTCTCGACACCAGCCAACCGGTCACGGGGCTATACGACACCGGGCTGCCGGAAGTTATGGGGCTGATGGGGGAGATGATTACCGAACTGCGTAACCTGGTGGTGTCATTCAAGCAGACAGTAGGGTCTGATTCGTCGTTAAACAAATTCAGCAGCACCGTCGACAACCTTCAGCAGGTCTCGGCCTCGCTGGCCGGTTATGTGGCGCGCAATGAAGCCAGACTGGACCAGACGGCTGAGAACTTTCTGGACGCCTCTCGTGAACTCAACCAACTGTTAAAGGCCAACCGTAGTCGGATCGATTCGGCTGTTTATCGTGTCGATAAGGTCTCGGTCGGTCTGGAGAGAATTGTCGGGCGGCTGGATACGCTTTCGGTTTCGGCGAGAGAATTCGCCGACAACCTGAATAACCCCGACGGCACCATACAACTGCTCCTGGAGGACCGCCGGCTTTACGACGATTTGCGTCGCACCGCAGACAACATCGATGACCTGGTCAACGACATCCGGGCCAACCCCCGCAAGTATATCAATTTCACCCTGGAGATATTCTGATCCATGGCAAAATTCAAACTGGCCTTCGGCCTGCATAACCACCAACCGGTGGGCAATTTCGAAGCTGTCTTCGAAGAGGCCCACCATAAGGCGTACCTGCCGTTCCTGAACTTGATGGCTGATTATCCAAACATCCACTTCTCCCTGCACCAATCGGGGATACTGTGGCGCTGGCAGAAACGTACTCACGCCGACTACTTCCAACTGGTGGGTGAACTGGTAGATAGCGGCCAGGTTGAACTGATGACCGGCGGATTCTACGAACCGATCCTGACCGCTATCCCGGAGCGGGACGCAATCGGGCAGATCAGAGGGCTGACGCAGTATCTCAACGATCATTTCGAGGTGACCCCTACCGGATTGTGGCTGACCGAGCGGATTTGGGAACCGCACCTGCCGAAGCTTCTGGCCGAGGCATCGGTTAGCTATCTGCCTATTGACGATACCCATTTTCTCTACGCCGGGCTGGAGCCGAACCAGCTTACCGGACCGTTTGTAACCGAAAACGAGGGACACCTGGTCACGCTGTTGCCGATTCAGAAACGGTTGCGTTACCTTATTCCTTTTGGTACGGTCGAGGAAGTGATCGCCGAACTCAAACTTCAGGCGGAACGGAACTCATCCGGGCTGGCCGTCTATGCCGATGACGGCGAGAAATTCGGTGCCTGGCCCAAAACGTATCAACATTGCTATGAAAAAGAGTGGCTGCGGCGACTGTTCGAGGCGTTTGAAATGAACTCGGACTGGCTGGAGGTGATCAGTTTGGGTGAGGCGGCCCAGTCGAAGCCGGTCGGTCGGGTCTACTTGCCGTCGGCCTCTTATGCCGAGATGCTCCACTGGGCCTTGCCGCCTACCGCCTTTGTAGAATATGAGCGCTTCGAAGAGTGGCTCGACAACAAAGGGCAGCTTGAGCGTTATGGGCGGTTTGTCCGCGGCGGGCACTGGCGTGGATTCCTGGCCAAGTATGAAGAATCCAACCTGATGCACAAGAAGATGCTTTCAGTGTCGCAAAAGCTGGCCGAGTTTGAACGGGAGCATCCAAGTCAGATCGAACAGGCCGATGCTGCCCGTGATCGCCTGTGGGCGGGGCAGTGCAACTGCGCATACTGGCACGGTGTCTTCGGCGGTCTTTACCTGCCGCATATCCGGCAGGCCGTCTATGCGAGCTTGATCGAAGCCGACATGCGGCTGGACAAACTGCTGGGTCGCACGGCGCTGAAATGCTCGGTATACGATTATGACGCTGACGGCGCGGACGAAGTCGTTCTGAGCAGCAAGCTGTTCAGCGCTGTGTTCAACCCCCGACGCGGCGGTACCCTTTTGGACCTGGCTCTGAACAAGCACCACTTCTGCGTCACCGATACTCTCACCCGTCGTCGTGAAGGATACCACTTCAAACTGGACCAAGCTGTCACCGGCGCGGAGACCGAGGGAACAGCATCCATCCACGACCAGGTCCGAGCCAAGGAAGAGGGGTTGAAAGACTACCTCATGGAGGATTGGTATCTCAAGCGCTGTTTCATCGATCACCTCCTGACCGAGGATGCCGATTTCGAAAAGTTCAGCAGCAACCGGTATGGTGAAGAAGGTGATTTCATCATGGAGCCATACACCTGCGAAATCGATCAATCCGGCGCCTGTGTTACCATGACTCGTCACGGCCATTTGTGGCGGCCACTGATGGTAATCCCGGTGACGATCGTGAAGCGGTTCCAGTTCTCTGAGGATAGCGAGCAAATCGAGATACGCTATGAACTCTCGACCAAAGCGTTAGAGCCGGTTGAAGTGGCATTTGCTGTCGAGAACAACTTTAGTTTTCAGGCCGGCCACGCCGAAGACAGGATCATTCTTATCGATAACCGGCAGCATATCAACTCCTACCTGGATTCCGAAGGTCAGTATGAAGGTCGGCAGACATGGGCCATGACCGACGAGTATCGTTCATTGGCGGTAGCCATGAATTCGGATCTTCCCTGTGAACTGTGGCATCTGCCCATATTCACTGTATCGCTATCCGAGGCCGGTTTCGAGAAAGTGTATCAGGGCACGACTTTGATGAATATCTATCGCCTTCAACTCACGCCGCAACCGGTCACGATCAATCTGACTCTTTTCGCCGGTGATCTGAAAAATTACCAGGAGAGTGCGCAGGCTCTGTCGGCGGTCAGTCGGTCGTAGGCGGCAAGCTGCCACTTCGCGCACCATGCCCCCGAGGTTTCTTGTAGGTCAGATTCCTCGGAACCTGACGAGTCTCCTGATACAGTGTCACCCCGGCGAAAGCCGGGGCTCCATCTTCAATTCTACGGAGAAACTGAGGGATTCCGACCTGCACGATCTGCGTCATTGCGAGCGACCGCAGGGAGCGTGGCAATCTCGCCGCTACGGCCCTGTAAGATTGCCGCGTCGTCCGCCGCGGCGGAGTCCTCGCAATAACGGGGGCTGTTGCTTTTGTCTCTCATTGTACTTTCTGTCTTCGTAGGGCAGGATCCCTGTGATCCTGCCACGCGCGTAGAGCTAGAAACAGGCTAACCTGTCAGGTTCACAAGAAACCCGACTTACAATTGTCGAAACCTCAGGGGTTTCGACCTACAATTCTGACCTACGATTCAGCCGAGTTCAGCGAACAAAGACTCCATTAGTTCCACCTGTCGCAAATGTGAGTAGCGGCTAATAGCATCCGACTCCGCTTGCAATGCCAGCTTTTCGGCGAGGTTGGAATCACTGACCAACTTGAGAATCGCCTCAGCCAGCTTTCGGTCATGCTGGGGAGGCGCCAAAAGCCCGTTGACACCGTCCTCAATTATCTGGACAGTGCCGCCCTCGGCGGTACCGATCACCGGCCGCCGACTGGCCATCGCCTCAATCGTGACCATACCGTAAGTCTCCGAATGCGAGGCCAGGACAAAGATATCCATCGCCGCATAGACCCGTTCCACGTCTGGTTGATGGGGACGAAAGTGCACGAAGGGCTTAAGCCCGGTTTTTTCTGTTAGCCGCTGAAGAGAACCGGCGTACCCTTCGGGGTCGTTGGCCGTCCGGTCGCCGACGATCAGAAGATGCAGCGGACATCCGGCCTCATGCACCAAGTGGGCGGCGCGGATCAGCACATCCTGACCTTTCTTGACATCAAGACGTCCGACTATCCCGGCTATGACTGCGTCCTCGGGGAGGTCCAGCTTTCGTCGCGCCGCCGATTTCTCCTGGCGGAAAGTGGTGAAACGATCCAGTTCAAGCCCAAACGGTATGATATGGATTTTCCCGGGGTCCAGTCTCGTGTTGAGTTTCAGACGGTCGGCAAACATCGGCAGCGGCGCTATCCAGGCGTCGAGATGTCGATACTCCCAAGTGTGGAAGAGGTCCTTCTTAGCGCCACCGACGTGCAGATGTTGCTGCATCAGAAGTTTGAAGAAACGACTGGAGAAACGCTTGGCCAACACCGCCAGAAAAAGATCCTTGCCGTAATTGATAATGAGCCGTTGGACGTTATCCTGTTTGACATAGCGCGCCAGCCGTTGGGCGTTGACCAGGTCGCCGTACTTGAATGTTGAGTTCAGGTGCCTGACCGATATCCCGCCGGCCTCAGCGTTTTCAAATAGTTTAGCGCCCTTTTTTCCGTACATGAGTACTTTCCAACCGCGCTCCTTTAGCCAGAGAGCCAGCTTCAGGACATTCATCTCCAGCCCGCCCCAGGAACCGGACGCGCACAGAAAACCTATGGCGTAATCCCGCCTCGATGCCGACTCGCGATGGGACGGATCAAAAACCACCAGAGTTTTCTCCTCTCACTGCCCGGCGTCGCTCATGTTAGTCGCGCTGGGCTTCATGCGGTGTTATGATACCGGTTGGAGTTGCCGGTAGCAACGATCAGTTTAGGTCAGAAATCGAGTCTTATGGATCGAGCCTCCGACTCCTGACATCCTCAACAGGTCTCGCTAAGACTAAGACCCCGCCCCTTAGAACTTCAGAGTGTCAGAAGTTATTCGGAGACATCAGAGGAGGTTGCGCCCTCGGCCGCTGTCCGTGATTCGTCCGGTTGGCTTCTAATGACGATAGCCACGGGGATCAGGACGCAGTAGCCTAGCACCAGCAGCACCGGTGCCAGCGTCATCGAGCCGTAACCGAGGGTGACGTAACCGATCACGATTACTACCAGGGCGAGGGCAAAGACGAGATAGTTCTTCGTGCCGAAGGGCCAGCGGATTTCGTCGTGGCGATCGGCGGCAACCTTAGCGGCGGCCCTGGCGGAGGGTTTTGTAGCTTTTTTGGCCATCACAGTCTCCAAGAAAGAGATAACAGGTTGCTTGTCAAGACCTTTTAACGCTGCGTTGTTTCAGGTCCGGCTGTTTCTTATACCACGACCAGAGACCGACAGCCCATACGAACATCAACATCTGACGGACTTCCTCGTCGGCGAAGGTGGCTTCGACCATAGACGTGGTGAAAAAGGCGGTCGAACCCAAAAGCGCCGCCAGGAAATAACGGTCGACACCGGGGAATCGTCCGCGCTTACGGCCGTCAATGAAGTACCCGAAGACAGTCAGCCACAGCCCTGCGAACAGGACAAACCCGGGCAGGCCGTAGGTAGCGACCATGTTGATCAGGTCATTGTGGGCGTGAACATGTTTGCGATAATATGGTATGTCGGGCCGCAGTCGAGCGACGTATTCGGTTTCGAAATTGCCCGCTCCGACACCGAAGATCGGATGCTCGCGGGCGATATCCAGGGACTTTTCCCAGATGAAGGGACGTCCGCCCTCGTATTCGAGGTCCAACTCTAGCTCGGCAGCATGGGTGAAACGTGCCGCCAGTCCCGGCATGACAAGAGCAACCACCAGCGCCATTAAGGCCAGCGCACCGAGAATGCTCACCAGATGCTTGCGACCAAGAACAACCCCTGCCACCAGCAGTCCCGCCACCACAGCCAGAATAGACCCTCGACTGAACGACAAGAGCGTAACGATCATGGCCAGCAGCGACACCAGCAAATAGAACCGTCGGTGCGACCGGACGATGTCGTCACCACGTGTTATGGCGTAGCCAAAGAAAAAAAGAGCGGCAGTGGCGTAGTAGTTGCCGAAGGTTAGTCGATGTGAGAAATTCCCACGCACTCTGTAACCGAAGCCTTCAGCAGCGGTGAGAGCAGAATCCTTGAACCAGTTCAGCCCCAGCAGGTGCTGCATGATCCCGTACACCGAAATCAACAGCACGCCGGCGGCAAAGATCATTATCAGACGGTTGCGGTAGGTCTCGTTTTGAAACAGAAAGATGCCGATCGGCACGATCAGGAACAGCCAGTCTTCTTTCATGATGAACAGCGACCGCGAGGCAGTCTCCCCCATCAGGGCGCAAGCAGTCATCCAGACTACGTAGAGCGCTATGAAAATGTAGAATCGGTTCAGAGCCGGCACAAATGGGTTGTAGCGCTGGACGATAATGATCGCGATGAATGTTATCAGCGCCAGGCCCAGCGACGTTTGCGCCAGTGCGATTGAGAAGGTGCTGCCAAAGATGAACAGTCCGTAGAAGAAAAAGAGGGCGTCGGTAAGTTTTGACGGCGAGAGTGTGTTCATCCGAACAGATCACTTTCGATCAGTTCCACCAGGATGTGGATGATGAAAATATGTTCTTCCTGGATACGCTGGGTGGAAGTATGCGGTACGATTAGGGGCCGTTCGATCTGTTTGGCCAACTTACCGCCGCGTCCGCCCAACAGCGCCGTTGTCAGCAGGCCGCGTTCGCGAGCGGTGGCAACTGCTTTCACCAGGTTGGCCGAGTTGCCGGAAGTGGAGATGGCAAAAAACAGATCACCCTTTTGGCCGAGTCCTTCCACCTGCCGGGCGAAAACGTTCTCGTATCCGAAATCATTGGCTGCTGCCGTGGTGACCGATGGATCCATCCCCAGTGCGATAGCCGGCAGCGATTGACGGTTGCGCTCCGAGGTCAGTCGCACGATCATCTCGGCGGCGAAATGGGAGGCGTCGGAGGCTGAGCCGCCGTTTCCGGCAATCAGTATCTTGCCGCCGGCGCCGATTACGCCGGAGATCAGCGCCGCGACATCAAGAATCTGCATTCCCAATTGCTCGATCACCGACCGGCGCAGAATAGCGCTGTCTTCGGCCAGCTTCGTCAAGTGCACCAGGCGGACATCTTCGTTCATACTGTTACAGTCTCCTTTGCATGAATGGCGGCGGCAAATTCGCGCATCAAGTTCGGTTCCGGCTCGCATTCGAACCCGGTGCCGACTACCACGAATGATGCTCCGGCCCGGACCCGCCCGGCGCAGTCCTCGGGGGTTCGCAGACCACCGCCGACTATGACCGGAATATCGACATAGGACGACACCGCCTCGACCATCTCGAGTGACACCGGTGTTTCGGCCCCTGACCCGGCTTCAAGATAGACTAGTTTCATTCCGAGATACTGAGCAGCGAGAGCGTGCGCGCAGGCGATATCGCTCTTGCCGCGAGGGATCGGCAGGGTGCCGGAGATGAACTGCACTGAGGTCAACGGTCCTGATTCTACTAACATATAGCCGGTCGGGATCGCCTCCAGGTTGCATCGTTTCACGATCGGCGCGCCCTTGACCTGTTCGTCAATGAGATAACTGGGATTGCGGCCGGAGATCAACGAGGTGAAAAGGATAGCATCGGCCGCCGGTGTAATCTGGGCGTACGATCCCGGAAAGATAATCACCGGCACCCGCGCAGCGTGTTTTATCTCTTGAACGGAAGTGGCAAAGTTACGATCAAGCATAAACGAGGTTCCGACCAGAATAGCGTCGACACCGCACTCGGCGGCTGCCTCGGAAAGGGGAAGGTACGACGATGGCGGCACCCGGTCCGGATCGATCAAGAGCAGAAAACCACCCCCGCGCCGGCTGCTGTCGGCCAGTAACTTTGTGTAGATCGGTCCGTCGTTCATGGTTTCATCTTTGTCTGTTTCACTGTCAAGACCGCGCCACGAGATTGCCGCGTCCACGGAAGAAGCCATTTATGGCCTCGCAATGACGGATATGCACCTGTCTGTTTCGTTATGTCTCATTCCATTGTGGTGGCCGAATCTTCAGATCCGGCCACAGACAAAACAGGCTATGCCTACCGTTGAGTCTGAAGACTCAGCGGGCACAACAAAAGCGCTGCCATCTCCTTCTACTTCTCCGCCAGTTTCTCCTCAATCGCCTTGCCAAAAACCTCAAACACCTCGTTCGCCACCGTCCCGGCCGCTGTCGAACCCTGCGCGAAGTTTGGTTTACCGCCACCGCGTCCGCCGAGCAGACCAAGGCACTCTCGAGCCAGCGATCCACTGTGGATGTCATGCTGACTTGTCGCTGAGCCACTGGCGCCGACCATGACCGTCAGTTTCTCTGCAATGGTACCGAAAGCCAGCACTACAACAGGTTCATTGCCGGACTTCTCACTGTCCACCCATCCAGCCATCACATCACGATCGCTGGGACCGAAATCATGCGTGACGTATTCCACCGGCCCTATTTGTCGGCGTTCACCCACCGTCTGACCGCCGCCTGAAAACATCTCAGCCTTAGCTTTCTTGATCTCTTTTTCGAGGGCGCGGTTGCTTTCTTTCAACTGTTGTAAGCCGTCCAGAGCATCGGCTTCGGTGCGGCCGAGCAAACGCGCGGCATCCGCCTGGAACCTCTT
>JAUWMW010000201.1 GCA_030612965.1 bacterium | reverse complement strand
GCATTGAAGAAACTGGGTGCGGTGGCGTCTCGCTAAGCTCGAAGGAGCCGATGTTTGGCAAACAAAGCCTACAGGAGAAACAAGCAATGCTGATAATGAAATCACGGTTGTTCGTAATCGCCGGTGCCATAGCTATCACAGCCGTCTGCTGCGTAGCGTGCTTCGCCGACAGTGACTCAACGCATTCGAGCTTCCTTCCACCGATTAGATATAGAAATATCCCTCTGTACAGCTTCACATTGGACTCGGCCAACTATACTAACGAGAATGATCGAATTGTATATCACCTCCTCAGATTCGACAGTGAGGAATTGGATAGTGGTTATGAGGTGATTGGGTCCGTTGCGCCGTCCTATCCGCCCAACTTTTGCTCGGAGGACGCTCTCCTTTGCGTTGATCTCGCTGGGGAAGGGCGACATCGTCACCGACGTCGCGCGGGTTGCACGGGAGGAATAGGGGAGGATCATCGAACGGTCGATGCTCGGGGGCAACGATCATTGTGGTAGGTTCAAGCGTGGGACGACTCATATTAGTCCTGTCATTCGCCGCCGGATTGGCGATCACTGAAAGCCCGCGTTGCGACACATCCTCTCAACATAAGGCGTCGGGAGTCGTGTATATAGTATTCTGTGTTGACACAGAGACCGACGGCTTCAACTACGGGCGCTTCTCACAAAGTCTCAATCTTAACAGCTTCAAGAAGGGAAACATCGTTGACCAGGCTCTTTCGTCGACCTGGCGCGACAGTCTCACCGACAGTTTTGATGAGTCACTGAAGATATCCTGGTTCCTCATGACTATCGAGGGATATCGTCCTACCAGTCATGGCATCAACGCCGTTGCCGGTGAGTTTCTTAGGATGTTCTCAGATCGTATCCCGAAGCTCGGTGATGAGATTGGGTGGCACTACCATCACTCCGACTGGTATCACGACTCTCTATCACGCAAGACAGGCTGGAACATGATCCGCACCTTCTCGGGCCGCATCTACAATCGGCTGAGCGACAGAGAACTCGCAATGAGTCACCTGGCATCGTTTGTCTATCATAATCGCCTCTATCCTGCTTCCTTCCGAGCTGGGTGGCTTTGGGAGAACAATGATTTCAGCAATTGGCTGGATAGTGTGATTCCGTTCGACTATTCCAACAATTGGGACGCTGTTGATGAACAGCTTTTCATGTATCATCCCAGCACCCACGATCTGTTCACACCGGGCGATCTTTCGCGATCCGTGGTCAGAGCAATCGACGCGGTGGATAGTGCCTACGTGCGATCAATGTTTGAACTGGCGGCCGCAGGACGTCCGGTCATATTGGCCTATTACACGCACAACTACGGTAGCACCCTGCCCCGCAACAATGCCATCAAGCGAACGGCCCGGAGGTTCCACGAACTGTTTTGTCGATACAGCGATTCCCTGGGCGTCCCTTTCCAATACTCCACCGCGTCGGAGGCTGTTAACCGTACGCGCGGAATAGAGATGCCCTCCGAGTATTATCTGTCGGTACGCTACGACTCATCAAGCGGGACTTTGTATGCCGCCTGCGACTCATTGACTTTCGGTGTGCCGCTGGTTTGCGTCAGGATCGGTGAGGAAATCGTTGGATCGTTGATGGAACATGATACAGACGCCAATGTTTGGCGGCTGCGGCTCGATACAGCGCGTGTGGACTCTTTCCTGGTGGCCGGCGTCTCCAAAACTGGAGAGACTTTCGTATGTGGTCCCTGCACGCCGTCAAATGCAACTGCTCAAAACCGCAACCGGTAGCCCACCGTCGGCAGGATGCCGGCATCGTAAACAAAACCGTCGGCTGTGTTCATGATCGGGTTGCCGCGGTTGGTCACGTTGGCTACGTTGCAGTACAGTTCCGATCCCCCGAAATCAATCGAGAAATGCAGATTGACGCTCACGAAGGCCGGGAAGCGGGCTGAGTTTTCCTGCTTCCGGCAGGACAGAAAGTACTCAGAATTGTACCGATCATCCTCCGATGATGACGACAACGCGGGCGTCGGGGTGTAGGCATAACCGGAGCGGACAGCCAGGTCCGCGCCAAGTGTCACCTTGCTGCCGGGACGATAGTCAAGTTGCATGAAGAAGCGATGGGGCGCATTCAACTCGTACGGGACGGAGAGTCCATGCTCTGTTCTGGTAGCCCGAGTGTAACCATAGAAACTGTACAGGCCGATTCGGGGCGAAAGGAATTCGGTCAAATTGAGGGTTACATCACCACCGGCAAAGTCAGCATGACCGGTTGAGCGCATCGTGATAAATCCGTTTTCTACGGTGGTAGTCGCGGCTGGTTCGCCGGTTGTCGTGACTCGGCTGAAATCCGGTGTCACTACCGGTAGATCACTGATCTTCTTACCAAAAAGGGACACCTTCAATCCACGATGGTGATATGAGAGCGACGCCATTCGTGTCATGATCGGTTTCAGATGGTCCAGATCGGCTCGCACAAGCAACTGGTACGGCTCCGAAGATTTACCGACCGGGTTCTGGGCGTAACTGCCGACTGTCAATCGCAAATCTGAGTTGGCGCCGGTGTTTAGTTGCACCTCCTGCCGATACAGCAGGGCCGAGACCTGCGCCAGGTTACCGAACCGTTCATAGCGAAGACCGGACTGTAGCGCCAACCGACCAAGGCCAAAAGCGTAAGAGACAAAGGCTGCGCTGTTGGTCTCCCGGGCGCTTTCACGGTAGTTCCCGAAAATCTGATTCAACTCCGGTTGATAAATGAACGGATTATCACTGGCGGCGTCCGCCGGAAGGAGATTCCAGTTGGTCTGGGTCATGGTCAGTTCGCGGCTCGGAATCCATTCGAGCCGGCCACCTAGAGTAATCTGGGATCGGCCGAGATCAATTTCCGCCTTCAGACTGGTGAGCCAGGTTTTCGTTTGCTCATTGAGGTTAATGGAGAAATCAGCCGGCAAGCCGGTGGCCGCCTTCCTGTCCTCGGTGTTGTCCGAAGGATGAGCCCAGAGCACACCGGTAGTGGCCCGAACCGCCCCCTTGAATTCAACGAGCAGCGGATCCATCAGTCCCTGGTACCGGAGCCCCCAGAACCGTTCCTCACTGTGCTGGAACAGAGTGATCGTACCCCCACTCTTGGCAGTTGACAGGCTCTCAAACGACAGATAATCCCTGACCTGATAGGCATCGATGTAAACCTGATGCTGCGGCGAAATCCTGAACCCTGAGGCCAGGAACAAGTCCTGGAAATTGGTAGGCGGCAGGGTGCGCCGGTTCCATTGCAATTCGAACTGTTTGGCCAGTTTGTCAAGAACGGACTTGCGCACCGAAGCAACCACGAAAGCCCGCCGACCGCCGACGGTCATAGCTCCGGTGGCCTCCAATGGCGACACGTTTAGTTCGCCGTGGTGATGGGGTCGGAACACCGTCTCGGTCGTAAGCTTGATCACCGACGGTAGTCCATGACTGGCCGGGGTCCCCTGCGGGTAGAAGCACAGCTTGTCGACCACACTTCCGGGGATGATCGAAAACATCCCGTAATGATGCGGGTCCTTTCCGATATTGTGTCCATTAAGAAAGTAATCCGGGTTAGTGCCGTTAACTCGTATTTTTGACGAGTGACTGGACCCCTCGCGGACTGCCTGGGGCTGAATCACCGCGCCAACCGGGTTGGAGGCCAACAGAGACTGCTGGGATCGGCGAGTCAGTTCCTCACCGCGAACAGCTAATTCGGTCCCGGTCTCCACAGCCGGTGACACCGTGATTCCGGACATCTTTATCGGCTGGGGTGTCAGATGGATCTCGATAAGGCTGTCAAGCAACAACCGCGATACTGCTGTCTCCTGCCGGTCGTAGCCAAGTGACGAAACACGCAAGACCCAGGTATCGGACGGTCGGGCCGGCAGGTCGATTTCAAAAGCACCGTCGGCATTGGTCGCGACACCGACAACAGTCGAATCACCGTCGATGATGACGACTGTGGCTCTTTCCAGCGGCTGACCAGCCAGATCGGTAACGCGCCCGACCAGAGCAAGGTCCAAATCTGCTGAGTTGACTACACCGTAACTAAGCAGAAGCAGCAGGAGAAACAGCGAGGCTTCTGCTTTGAGCGTGGCACGGACAGCTCGGCGACTCTCTGGTCTTGTGAGTATTGTTGACAACTCGGCTATCATGTTTATGGTCCGGAGGGATTGGTTCAGGCTCCCGGTGAGTCGGTTAGGTCGGCCCATACGGAGCGGGTTGCTTTTGAGCGTTTGCGGCTGGGTCGTCCCCGACCGACCCTGTCACCGATGTGAATATGAGCCCTGCTGTCAAGCTGAATGGCGCCGCCGATCCGTGAATGTCTGCCAACACTGCGGCGACCAGACTGACGGGTGGTTCTGCCAAGGGCGGCTCGTGCCGGGGGCCGTTCGCGCCTGGATGGGCACTCCAACCGGTCTATCATATTGATTCCATAAGCCATGACAACCAGTGATAGGTCAACTGCCGTGCCGACCGGGCGGCAAACTGTCGTACGACGTAAGCGACTGCCCGGAGCGCTGTTTTGTGGGTGCTGATTATTTGCACAGGACGCAGCCGGATACACTCTATGCAAACGCGGTAACAAACAGGTATTGTTGATGTCGCCGTCGGGGCTGAGTGGAAAGTGGCATGGTCAAAACACACCCCTGAATCCC
>JAUWMW010000295.1 GCA_030612965.1 bacterium | reverse complement strand
ACCACCTCATCGCTAGAGATGCTGGAGGTCACATCTGAGTTTCTCGTATACGCTCCGGCGGTGATCGAGGGAACGCTCGAAGTTACGGGTGGTGTGAGAGGTGATGTCAACGGCGACCTGGAGATAGACATTGCCGACCTGATTTACCTGATCGACTACATGTTTACCGGCGGACCGCCCCCGGTCAGTGAGATGGCTGGAGACGTCGACGCCAGTGGCCAGATTGATATCTCCGATCTGGTTTACCTGGTTGACTTCATGTTCAACGAAGGTCCACCGCCACCGGCGTAGAGGCCGGATGTTAAGTACTCCGGTAGGTCGAAACCCCTGGTCCGAAGGACCGCCCTGAGCGCAGTCGATGGGAGGGTTTCGACATCCGTGGCAGATCAGTCTTGTAGGCGTCAGGAGCACAGGGCTCCTGACCTACTACATCGTACGACGGGGCAGACGAGGACGTCTGCCGCCCACGAGAGTGAAGGCCCGCCGCCCTTCGACTCCGCCCAGTGTGAGGTCCATAGTGCACACTTGCCAACACCTCATGCTGAGCGGAGTCGAAGCATAGCGTTCACTGATCTGCCTGCTCCGCCCTCCGCTCAGGGTGAGGTGCAACACGCGTAGCGCAAAAGAACCCATTTATGGGCTTGCCTGCACCTTTACCTTGTCACGCCTTCATGCATTTGCTACCTTCACCGCATGTCGGATGTCAAACCATCGATACTGATCACCGGCGCCAATGGATTTGTCGGCGCCAGGTTGTGTCATCATTTCCTGAAGGAAGGTTTTGCCGTCATCGCCGGGGTGCGCAAGACATCGGACCTGACGTCGCTGGAATCGTTGAACGTCCAGTACCGCTATGGCGATGTCACCGAACCCGACACCTTGCCGGAGATGGTTCGCCACGTGGATTACATAATCCACAACGCCGGTATCACCAAAGCAAAGAGCACGCAGACGTTTTTTGACATCAATGAGGATGGCACCGCGTCACTGTTCAAAGCAATCGCGCAGTACAACGCATCCGTCAAGAAAGTTATCTACATCTCATCGCTGGCGGCGGCCGGGCCATCGAAGAAAGGCGTGCCGCTGATCGAGGACTGCGCCCCGCACCCGATCACTACTTACGGACGTTCCAAACTCGCCGGCGAGCAGGTAGCGCTGGCCTTCTCCGGCCGCATACCCGTAGTGTCCATTCGACCGCCGGGAGTTTACGGTCCGGGCGACAAAGAGATATTCAGTTTCTTCGAGGCCATTCACAAGGGTATCCGGCCGCTGCTGGGCGATCTGAACCGTCGACTCAACCTGGTGCACGTCGACGACCTTGCCCACGGCGTCTTCCTGGCCGTGACAAAAGATACCCGGTCCGGGGCTATCTATTTCATTGCCGAGAAAGAGTCCTACTCGATGGCACAACTCGTCAGCCTGTTGCAAGAGGCGTGCGGCCGGAAAGGTCTCCCCTTGAGACTACCGGCACCGTTGTTTCGGGCCATCGCTGCGATCTCTGAGTTGACCTTCAAAGTCGTTCGCGCGACCCCCATGCTCACTCGGGAGAAAGCGGCTGAGCTACTCGATTGGTGGGAGATATCTACAGAAAAAGCGCGTCGGGAATTGGGCTTTGAATCGCGCATTCCCTTTGCCCAGGGCGCCAGGGAAACCTACGACTGGTATCTTCGCATGGAGTGGCTGAAATGATCTCGACTGAACTTATCGCCTACTGTCTGGTTCTTGGCGGCTTGACATTAATAGTGGTGACGGTACTATTTGAACTGCTGGGCAGGTATCTGCGAGTTGCTCGCGACATGCCGGAAGGGTTGATGGAACCAACTTCGCCGGGCTGGTATTTTATGAACTTCGTCATGGAGTTTTTGTTCCTTGTCGCCGTGCCTACCTTTGTTTACGGCATGTTCGCCGTGGTCCTGCCCCTCTCGGGAATCCGGCCCGGCCTGGCGGCGGCCGTACTGGCTTTCACCCTGGGAGCGGTACCTACGGTGCTGGCTCTGTCGGTTCGGGGCAAGCTGTCGATGGTTTACCTGCTGTACATTCTGTTCGGCGTCCTGATCAAACTGGCCGCCGTGCTGGCGGTTATCGGCTATCTCTACTCACTCTAATAAGGGTCACAAATGACACTCACCGACGACTTCTTGCGTATCCGTACACAGTTTCCGCACACAAAGAAGATCGTCTACTTCAACGCCGGTTCGTACGGTCCGTTTTCGACCAGCGTCACGAAAGCTATCGAGGGCAACATCGATCTGCGCCTCAAGGCGCAGCGTGACGACTCGCGCGATGCTTTTGTTACCACTGATGAACTTCGCTCCATCTACGCGCGGCTGGTAGGCGCTCGCAAGCGTGAAGTCGGCATCGGTCTAAATACCTCGCACGGACTGAACGTTGCAGCTTTCGGATTGCCGCTCAAGAAGGGTGATGAGGTACTGGTATCCGATGTCGAATTCCCGGCCCTCGTTTACACCTGGCGGTCGGCTGCTGAGACGCGAGGATTGAAACTCAGATTTGTCAAGTCACATGAACGATGTTTCGACCTCGATCAGTTGCAGCGTGCAGTTACCAAACGCACCAGAGTGCTGGCTGTTTCGTGGGTACAGTTTTTCAATGGCTACAAAAACAATCTGAAGACGTTGTCCGGCTTTTGCAGGGAACGCGACATCTTTTTCGTCGTCGATGGTATCCAGGGGATGGGTGTCGAGCCGATCAATCTCAAGAAGCTCGACGTCGATATTTTCACTTCCGGATGTCAGAAGTGGATGCTGTCACCGCAGGGGTGTGGGTTCTTCTATCTCTCCGATCGCATTCGCGACCGCCT
>JAUWMW010000012.1 GCA_030612965.1 bacterium | reverse complement strand
TACGAGCACATTGGGCAGTATGATATTAGCTTCCACCGTGGGTCAAACGGTAGCAGGACAGTCGACGATAGGTGACTTGACGCTCAACTCCGGCTTTCAGCAGAACTTCGAGGAAGGCGGCGGTTGTTGCATTCCACCGATACGTGGTGATGTCAACTACGACGGCGCCGAGCTGATCGATATTTCTGATTTGCTCTACCTGATCGACTTCATGTTCCAATCCGGTCCGGCACCGGTTTGTTACGAAGAGGCAGACATCAATGGCGACGGCGCCGAGCTCCTGGATATCAGTGATCTCGTTTATCTGATAGACTACATGTTCCGCGACGGCCCGGAACCACCGGCCTGTCCGTAGCGTGGTCATCATCTTCGACGCCACGTAAAAGTACAGCGGCCGGTCTTCGGATCGGCCGCTTTTTCATTGAGCTCGGGAGCCTCTCAACGGACCCAATCGTGCTTGCATAACAGGCGGCAATGTACGATCTTCGTCATTGCGAGGCCGGCTACAAGTGGCTTCTATAGACGGCCGTGGCAATCTCGCCTGAGAAGAAGTGAGAGGATAATGGGCACAGACTCACCCGAAGAAAACAAACCGACCACACCGGTCAAGTTCGACAAACTGCACGAATCATTGCGGGAGTCATCGGCGCGGCTTTCGCGGTCGCTACTGACGTTTGTCCTGGCGCTGTTGTACCTTCTGATCACTGTCGCTGCCACTACAGACCTTCAACTGCTGCTTCCTGACAGCCGAGTAAAGCTGCCGATTCTGGGTGTCGACCTACCGCTGTTTGGTTTCTTCATCGTAGCACCGGCCTTGGTGCTGGTTTTGCATTTTAGCTTCCTATTGCACTTGTTGCATCATGTCGAAAAGCTGAAGGCATGGGATAAAGCTGCTTCGGATGAACAGAAAGTATTAATCCCCAGTTTCATCCTAAACTATACTCATTCTTTAATGCAACTAAGACATCACAAGCTGATGCGTGCTCTCCAGGTTGTAATACTGGTGTTGTCACCATTGCTTCTTCTTCTGTACATGCAGTTGTGCTTCGCTGATTACCACAGTGTACCGATGACCGCATGGCATTTTGTTGTGATTTCCCTTGATATTATCGTGCTGTATGTTTATTGGGTTCGTGAAACACCTTTGGACTTTCGTAATAGAGCTGTCATAAGCTTTAGTAAGATTTTATCTGGTAATTTCAAAACCGGCATCAAAAGTTTGAAGCAAATATGGAGAGAGACCAGCGTTACATACAAGTTGATGTTTGTTCCGGTAATATGTTTTTCGACAACCTGTTTGATACTCGTCACTCTGATCACCTGCGACTTCTTTGACGAGCACCGGTGGTTCATCCCGCGCCTGGAGGTCACTGGTGAGAGGCTTGTAAAGTCCCCCCCCAGCGACGTCATCATTCATGCCTACCTTACCAGGGGATTGAGTGCGGACAGCGCCTGGGTTGATCACGCCAAAGGAATCGACCTTCGCGGAAGGGACTTGCGCTTCGCTGACCTCAGCCGCTGCAATCTGCTCAACGGGTTACTTCAAGACGTCCGACTGAACGGCGCTAATCTTTGGGATGCCATGTTGAACGGCGCTAATCTTAATTCGGCCAAGTTGAACGGGGTGCATCTTTGGGATGCCGAGTTGAACGGTGCGAATCTTTCTTATGCCGAGTTGAACGGTGCGGATCTTTCTTATGCCATGTTGAACGGGGCTGATCTTCGACAAGCCGAGTTGAACGGTGCTTATCTTGATTCGGCCCAATTGAACGGGGCTGATCTAACTATGGCCGAGTTGAATGGGGCGAGTCTAGATAGCGCGAAGTTAAACGGTGCCTGTCTGAGGTTTGCCAAGCTAAACGGTGCTACGCTTCGAGGAGCAGAATTGAATGGCGCTGAGCTTAGGGAGGTCGAGTTGGTCGGGGCTGACTTACACCAGACCGAATTCAACGGAGCAGACCTCTCAAGCGCCACGTTGAATGGTGCTTACGCATATTCTGCAAGGTTCAGTGGAGCTGATCTTCGTGATGCCAAGCTGAACTGTGCAATTCTCTCACGGGCGATCTTCAGCGGCGCGTACCTGGAGGGAACTGAGTTTGGGGCCTGTAAATACTCAGTCATCCCCAACTTCGACCAAGTTTACTTCCGCTCAACCACACTCCCCACACCTGTGCTCGAATGGGACTCACTAAGAGCAGATACGATGAAGATTCCAAAAGGTGAATTACGGCAATCGTATCTTGATCGCGTCGCCCTCGCAGAGGTTTTGTTCGACTCCACCAGAAACGAGTTGGGAAATCTTCGCGCCGATTCAGCCGGTTTTGTCGATGCGCGAAAGCAATTGGCATGTGAGAATACTTGGGCAGCGCAGGGCTTACAACAGCAGATTGGCAATTTCCCTTTCTGGGAGCAGTCTAGAGAGTGGTTGCTGGGACACATGTACTCACATTGTCCCGATAGTCTAGAGATAATCCGTAATCGAGTAAGAGCCGGAACCGGGTGGTGGAACGCATGGCTCCGTGATCAGATTGACACCTTCTTGCGAGAAAGAGCCGCCCGGGAAGACCCTTAGAATCGTAGGTCGAAACCCCTGCGGTTTCGACATCAGACGAAGCCGATTCCTTACTGGATGCTGGCCTTCGCCAGCATGACATAGTAGCAACCCACATAAACCCTACAACATCCCCCCAAAGTGCGTCAGCGTATCCTATTGGTAAAGGACCCACCCATGGCCACCAGCGCCAAACAGATCGCCACCAGCCTCATGTACTACGAAACGCGCCTCGACCGCCAACTCACCCGCGCCTACCGGCTCCTGAATCACCTCCAACTCATGCAGGCCTCGCAATCACCACCGAACCTGTTATCCGAACTCAAAAATACACAAAACGACCCCATTTCCACGACCACCGGGCCGTACGCGTAAGGGGCAGACGGGGACGCCTGCCGCCCACAGGGTACGTCACCCTTCGACTGCTCTCAGGATGACGTTATAGCCGCGCGCAGCGCGAGAAAGCTGGCTTGACCGGCCGCGCGAAGCGCGAGAAACACGGCTTGACCGTGTCACGCCCAGATGCGGCGCCAGATTTGGCGGATGAAGCGGGTAGTATCGAGAAACGGGTTGATGTACGACTGAGACCCTTCGTAGACAGTCGTGACTCTGGCTTCGTCGACCGGGCAGCCGACCACACCGGTTTTGAACAGCATCTCCGATTCGAAATCGTAACCAACTGTCCGAAGCGGCAAGGCGCTCAACAAGGACGTAGGGATGAGTCGATAACCGGACTGGCTGTCTCGCACGCGCTGCGTGGAGAAGATCGAGATGATCAACGAGCAAAGATTGTTGGATAGCCAGCGCGCAAACGGCATGATCTTCAGGTCGATATCGCGCGTACCCATGATCAGGCTTTGGCCGTCATCGAGCGCGAAAAAACGTGGTATCTCTTCGGGCAGATGTTGCAGGTCGGCGTCGATCGTCAGGACTGAGCGGTATCCCATCTCTACAGCATACTCGAACCCGGCCGTCAGCGCCGCACCCTTGCCTCGGTTTTCGGGAAAGGAGACGTAGTTGACCTTCAACTGTTTCAACAGATCGAGAGTATCGTCGGAAGAGCCGTCGTTGACGAACAGGATATTCTCATCACAAACATACCGGCGCAGTCGCTCGATAAGTTCGGTAAGATGGGCGGCGGCGTTATAGGCCGGCACCAGCACTAGGGTCGAGTATTTCTGAATTCCGGACATCCTGTTGAATTATACACTGGCGCAAAAGCGAAAGACAAAAAAAACGCGCCGGTGACGCGCCAAGAAAAATGGTCGGAGCGAGCCGATTTGAACGGCCGACCTCCCGCACCCCAAGCGGGTGCGCTAACCAGGCTGCGCTACGCTCCGACGCTAAACCGCTCCCCTAAGGAGCGGCTAATAGAAGGTAGCCAATACTCGGCAAAACTCAAGAGAATTCTTCGAGCAGATCCTCAACATCCTTGCGAATCTGACTTATGAGGGTACGAACCCGGGCCGATGCTATCATGGAATTCTTCTCTTCACCTGCTCGCCGCATCGTCAATTTGTTGCGGGCGCCGGCGATAGTGAGCTTTTCGGTTTTTCGGAGGTGGTTGATGCGATTGACCAACTCGATATCCTTGTTGGTATACATGCGGTTTCCGCCACGGTTCTTCTTCGGTTTGAGCGACGGAAACTCTTTCTCCCAGTACCTCAGAACATACGCTTCGAGGCCGGTCAAACGGGCCACCTCGCTGATCGAGTAGTATCGCTTTTCCTCGGTCTTAGTTACTGCCATATCCCATCTCCCGGATATATCGTTCAGCGCCAGATTTCTGCTTTCAGTTCTCGACCCATCAACACCTGCACCGCCTCGGCCGCCGGTTTGTCCTCGAACAACACTCGGTGCACCTGCATCGTTATGGGCATTTCTACCTTCAACTGTTCGCTCAGGCGATAGCCGGAGCGAGTTGTCTCCACCCCCTCGGCCACCATAGCCATACTCTCCAGAATCTCCTGTAGCTTGAGACCCCGACCTATCCTCTCCCCCACGTATCGATTTCGACTGTGTTTCGAAATGCAGGTTGTAACCAGGTCACCGATACCGGAGAGGCCGGCAAAGGTCTCGCCTCGGGCTCCCATGGCGGTACCGAGACGCGTGATCTCGGCCAAACCGCGAGTGATCAGAGCGCCGCGGGTGTTGTCGCCCAGCCCAAGCCCGTCGGTGATGCCGACACCTATAGCGATGATGTTCTTGAGTGCGCCGCCCAACTCTACCCCAATCAGATCGTCGCTGGTGTAAACCCGAAAACTGTTGCTCGAGAAAACCCGCTGCAACCGGTTGACCAAATCCTCGCCGCAACCCGCTGCCACCACCGTGGTCGGCATGTCACGGACTACTTCCTCGGCGTGCGACGGTCCACTGATTGTCGCCACATTCTCGGGCGATACCTTCAACTCCTCAAGGATCACTGAAGACATGCGCTTCAGGCTGCCGGTCTCAACACCCTTAGCCAGATTCACCAGCGCCACTCCGGACGGCAGGCAAGCCTTGAGCCGGACCAACACCGAGCGAAGTGACTGTGACGGTACGGCCAGCACAATAAGACCACAGTCGGACACGGCGTATTCGAGGTCATTGGTAATGTCGATCGACTCAGCAAGGCGGACATCCTTGAGTTTCCCCGGAATGGTGCGATGCTCCAGCAACTTCTTGTATTCCGCTGGATCGAATTCCCACAATCTTACATCGGAGCCGTTGCCGTCGAGCAACCGCGCAACAGCCATTCCCCACGACCCGGCGCCCAGTATGCCTACACGCTCAGCCATGACTGCCTGCCCCACCCGATCGAGATGAGAAGCTGAATCGATCCTCGGTGCCACCCAGCAATCGGGCGATGTTCTGTCGGTGAGTGACGAGCATCAATAGTGCCAGCGCCATTGTCATTATGAAGTAGATGTCCGCAACAGCGTGAACCAACAGATACTTCTCCACAATCACAGCCGCCAACAACGCCAACGCTCCGGCCATTGAGGCCAGCGAGACAAAGCGCCAGAGAGCGACCACAACCAGGAACACTAACAGCCCCACTGCGGTCGGCAACGGCAGCAGCATGACCATCACACCCAATCCGGTAGCGGCTCCCTTGCCACCCTTGAACCGGAGGTAGACGGGAAAGACATGCCCCAACACCGCCGCCAGGCCGGCCATGACGAGGACCACATCAATGGAAACCGGTAGCGTGGTTGCCTCGGCCAGAATGTGACCGGCGGCAAAAACACCAGCAACACCTTTGGCCGTATCGGTCAACAGTACGGCCAGCCCCGCACCCGGACCGGCGGCGCGCCAAACGTTTGTGGCGCCGAGGTTTCCAGAGCCTACTTGACGTAAGTCTTTAATGCCGGCAAGGCGCCCTATCAGGAGCGCAAACGGGATTGCACCGATCAAGTAAGCAGCGATGATAGCTATGACAATGAACAAGGTGCGTCACCTGTCCTTTTTCTGCGAGTTCGAGCACATAGAGTTCCAATACCG
Source organism: bacterium (assembly GCA_030612965.1). GTDB lineage: Bacteria > Zixibacteria > MSB-5A5 > GN15 > FEB-12 > JAJRTA01. Next base: position 16,929 of record JAUWMW010000012.1, on the reverse strand, counting down.
ACTCAGCCCTGAAAGCACCAACGGCCGACAATGCCGGTGGGTCGCCTGAGGTGCTGTTTCGACCGGATATCGAACCGAATGGCCATTTCTCAACCATCCTCGACGCGGTCTGTTACTAGATCGCACCGACCAAAACAGACCGCTCTGCATTGGTAGTGTTCTGTCCCGGAAACACATTCATGTGGTCTTGTGCCCGGCGGTCTTCAGACCCAGCGGGAAATCGGTACTGCGCGGGGCGCGTCACGGTGTCACTTACTTAAGGGACAGGACATTCTACTAGTCTACCTGTTCGAGGCTGTCAATTACGACCGTTGTGTCCTCAACAGGCACGTCCTCCGGAGGCAGCAAATCACCCAACTCCGGATAGTATTCAACCATCATGTCAATGAACTGATCGGCCTCATCGGCATCGACTACCTTGTCATCCATAAGCCGCTGGATATCCTGAGCGAATTGTCCAAACTGCTGCAAGTCGACTTCGCTCTCCTCCGTCTTGGTGATGAAGGCAGCGGCCACCTGATTCACCAACCCAGTGTCGACACCCTCGACCGGGTTGTTGGCCAACTCGGCTGTGATAGAATTGACCATGGTGACGGTTCCCGCCTTCAGGAAGGCATCCTTCTTGTACCAGCAGACCAGTCCGGCGCCGACGACAAGAACGAGCAGCACCAATCCAACAATCAGAGCTACCAGACAACCCTTCGACATTCCCTTCTTCTCCGGTTGTACTCCTGGTGGGGTCATTTGTTGATTCATATCCCCTCGCAACGTATAACATTATGGGCTCGACCTGAGACGCCTGTATAATATCAACGGTCCCTGCTGATTCACGCCGTCAGATAAAGCTCCGCTTCATTTTGGATTATATAGCACATGCGAGGTGGCGGAGCAAGTGTTTGACAATATGGAGTCGAAAAAAAAGTTGGTGTTTAACAATACACCTATGGTTTCGACTTTGGACGCGCGCAGCGCGAGATACACGGCATGACCGTGTGGGCGGTTTGACCCGCCCCCCCAAACGAAAAAAGCCCGCGCCCGCGGCGCAAGGCGGCGGGCTTTCATCCCCGGGGTTGATTTGTCGATTACTACTTCTCTGAAGCAGCCTTCTTTTTCTTCTTATCCTTCTTGTCATCCGCCTTTTTCGGCTTCTCGGTCAGCAGTTCGATCACCGACAGCGGAGCACCATCACCACGACGCACACCTAACTTGATGACGCGCGAGAAACCGGAAGTGCGATCAGCAAACTGCGGCACGATCTCGCTGAACAGCTTTTTGAACACTTCCTTGTTCTTGACTGTCTTTGCAACCTGACGCTTGGCGGCGAGGGTGTCTTTCTTGGCCGTGGAGATGATCCGATCGACCAGGGGCCGTAGCGCCTTAGCTTTGGCGTCCGTGGTTTTGATCATGCGATGCTGAAACAGTGACATGGCCATATTGCCCAGCATCGCCTCACGATGCGATTTGGTGCGACCAAGTTTCTTGACTTTATCGAAGTGTCCCATTTGATCCTGCCTGTAGTCGCCTAAGCTTCGGTTTCGACGTATTGAGAGATGTCCATCGAAAACGAGAGGTTCATCTCTTCGAGAATAGTACTGATTTCATTGAGCGATTTGCGTCCAAAGTTGCGATACTTCAACATATCGGATTCGGATTTAGTCACCAAATCCTGAATCGTTTGGATGTTCGCAGCGCGCAGACAGTTGGACGAGCGTACCGAGAGCTCCAATTCGTCGACTCTGGTCTTGAGCAGGTTCCGCACCCTGACGACATCCTCATCGACCTCCGGCTCTTCCTCAACCATGACTTCCTCGTCAAGATGGATAAAGAGCTGCAGGTGATCCTTGACCAACTTAGCCGCATAGCTCAAGGCGTCTTCCGGCGTGATGGAACCGTCGGTGGTGATCTCCATAATCAGTCGATCATAGTCCGTACGTTGTCCCACCCGTGTGTTCTCAACGGAGAAAGAGACCTTGGTCACTGGAGAGAACAGGCTGTCCACAAAGATGGTGCCGGCCGGCGCATCGGGTCTTCTGTTTTGATCGGCGATGACGTAGCTGCGCCCATAGCCGATATCGAGTTCCATCTCGAAATCGATGTCGTCGCTCAGTTCGCAGATGTGCCGATCGGTGTTGAGGATCTCGACCTCAGGATCAGTCTGAAACCTGTCGGCGGTGATCTCTCCCTTGGTGTTGGTTTTCAAGGTCAAGGTTCGCATTTCGTCGGCGTGCATCTTCAGACGGATGCCCTTGACGTTGAGCACGATGTCGGTGACATCTTCGTACACTCCCGGGATGGAAGAAAACTCGTGGAGCACGCCGTTGATGCGCATCGACACCACCGCCCCGCCCTGAATCGAGGCGAGAAGAACCCGTCGCAGACAATTGCCCAATGTATGCCCGTATCCCCGCTCCAGGGGCTCAATAATAAAGCGCGAATAGTTGTCGCCGGCCGACGATTGGTCGTTGACGACTTCCTTGGGCATGGTAAGTGGTTTCCACTTCATATTTACGAAAACCTCCGCAAAGGAATAATTACCTACTTGGAATACAACTCAACGATGAGTTGTTCGTTAACCGTCAATGGTATGTTTTCACGCGTCGGCACTTCCAGGAGTTCACCTTCGAGGGCTGCTTTGTTCAGTCGTAACCACGCGATCTCATCGCCGCGTCCGACCTCTTTCAGGGCCGCGTGGATCATCTCCAGGTTCTTTGATTTGTCCCTGATCCTGATGACTTCACCGGGCTTGATCGAGTATGACGGAATGTCGACCATACGGCCATCGACGGTAACATGCCGGTGCCGCACCAGTTGCCGCGCCGCTTTGCGTGAGGCGGCAAAACCAAGCCGGTACACAAGGTTATCAAGTCGAGACTCCAACAGCTGCAACAGGATTTCACCGGTAACACCGGTTTTCTGATCAGCCTTTTTGAAATAGTTCCTGAACTGCGACTCCAGTACGCCATAGGTACGACGAACCTTCTGCTTTTCGCGAAGTTGCAAACCATAAGATGAGATTTTTCGGCGCATCATTCGGCCGTGCTGGCCGGGCGCCACCTGGCGCCGTTCAACCGCACACTTAGAACTGAGGCAACGACTGCCCTTCAAGAACAGTTTTTCACCTTCGCGTCGACACATCTTGCAGTTTGCATCAGTATAGCGAGCCATCAATACTCCTGACTAACAATTGTCTATCTTACACCCGACGCCGCTTGGGTGGACGGCATCCATTATGTGGAATCGGTGTTACATCTTTGATAAGGGTAACCTCAAGCCCGGCCGCTGATAGCGAACGAATGGCCGCCTCGCGACCCGAGCCCGGTCCCTTGACCCAGACCTCAACCTTTCGCAATCCCATATCCATCGCTTCCTTGGCACATGACGATCCGGCCAACTGGGCGGCAAACGGCGTCGATTTCTTGGAACCCTTGAATCCGGCCTTACCGGCCGAGGCCCAGGAGATGGTCTTACCGTTGGTATCCGTGATGGTCACGATGGTATTGTTGAAGGTGGCCTTTACGTGCGCAATTCCGTTGGCTTCAACTTTGCGCGACTTTTTCTTAGTACGTGATTTTCTCTTGGGATCTGCCACTTAGTACCTCAGCATTCAGTCAACCTACTTCTTACCCGGCGGCTTTCTCTTTAGACCACCGATGGCCCGCTTAGGACCCTTGCGAGTACGAGCGTTGGTCTTAGTGCGCTGACCCCGAACCGGAAGCCCGCGACGATGACGCAGGCCACGATACGATCCGATATCAACGAGCCGCTTGATGTTCATGTTGATCTCACCGCGCAAGCTGCCTTCCACAGTGTAATCTCCCTCGATACAACTACGCAGCTTGGCAACGTCTTCATCGGTGAGTTTGTGGACTCTTGTCTCCGGGGTTACGCCGGACTTCTCAAGAATCAGACGCGCCCGATGTGGTCCGATACCGAAGATGTAACGTAGTCCGATATCAATACGCTTTTCTTTTGGCAGATCTACACCGGCTATTCGAGCCAATTGCTACTCCTTAACCAAACAGTGTTATTCATTCTCTAACCCTGGCGCTGCTTATGGCTTGGGTTCTTCTTGCATATGACCCGCAGAATACCGTGGCGTTTCACGATCCTGCAATGCTCACAGCGCTTTTTTACGGCTGAACGTACTTTCATAATAGGCACCTGCCTTATAAGTCAAAACGATCTACTTATAGCGGTACGTAATTCGTCCGCGTGAAAGATCGTAGGGCGACAATTCCAGAGTGACCTTGTCACCCGGGAGTATCTTTATAAAATGCATCCTCATCTTACCGGAGATATGAGCCAACACTACATGGCCGTTATCCAGTTCTACTTTGAACATGGCGTTGGGCAGTGGTTCGATCACCTTGCCTTCGACCTGAATAGTCTGCTCTTTGGCCATAATCTCCTTTACGACAAACTCAAAATGTCCGGGCCATCATCCGTAATAGCCACGGTATGCTCGAAATGCGCCGACGGAGCGCCGTCGGCGGTAACAAAGGTCCATCCGTCCGGCTTGGTGTAGACCTTGTACGTACCAAGGTTAATCATCGGCTCGATAGCCAGCACCATGCCGATCTTGAGGGTCGGCCCGGAGTCAGGTACACCGAAGTTTGGTATCTGCGGATCCTCATGCATGTTCCGTCCGATGCCATGACCCACCAACGCCCGGACTACACCATACCCTTTCGATTCAGCCGTCTCTTGTATGGCGGCGGAAATCTGTCCCAATCTATTCCCTTTTTGCGCCTTGTCAATAGCCACTTGAAGACATTTGCGCGTATTGTCCATCAGATCCGCTTTCTCCGACGAGATTTCACCGACTGCGAAGGTACGCGCCGAATCACCGTAGAAACCGTCGACAATCGATCCGACATCAACCGAAACAATATCCCCCTCGCGAATCACCCGCTTGCCGGGAATACCGTGAACAACTTCGTCATCAATAGAAATACATGCGGAGGCGGGATAGCCACGGTAGTTCTTGAAGCCTGGAACAGCATCATGATCGCGTATGAAGGTCTCGATGAGACCATCGAGTTCGCCGGTGGTCATACCGGCTTGGATGCGTTCGCCCGCCATATCCAGAGTCTGTGATACGACTCTGCCGGCGCGACGCATGATTTCGATTTCCTCTTTCGTCTTAAGCAAGATCACAATATCCTCGTGGCTGCTCTCAGCCTACTACCTCAAGAATCGATTTGAAAACATTATCCGGTGTCTGTTCACCCTTGACCTCAGCCAGGATCGATTCGTTGCGATAAAAATCCTCGATCGGCTGGGTCTGCTTCTTGTACACCTCAAGTCGATTGCGCACGACCTTTTCCTCGTCATCCGGCCGTCTCTGCAGCTTGGCGCCGTCATGGTCACAGACGCCCTCGTTCTTCGGCACGTTGGCCGGGTAGTTGTAGGTAACCTGACAGGTCGGACAGAACCAGCGTCCCGAGAGCCGTTGCACGATCTCGTTGTCACTCACAGCAATCAGAACCGCCTTCTCGAGGGTGATTTCATTTTTCTTGAGCATCTCATTGAGGCTTTCCGCCTGCGGCACGGTGCGCGGGAAACCATCGAGAATAAAGCCGCTCTTGAGATCACCGGCGGCTATCTTATCTTCAATCAATCCAACGATCAGGCTGTCGGGAACGAGATCCCCAGCCTTCATGTATCCATCAGCCTTCTTGCCGAGTTCGGTGCCGTTCTTGACAGCCTCTCGAAGCAAGTCGCCGGTGGAGAGATGGACGATCCCTTTGTTCCTGGCCAGACGCACGGCCTGCGTCCCTTTGCCTGATCCCGGAGGTCCCAAAAAAACCAGATTCATCTTACATCGATCTCCCGCGAATCTTACCCTTCTTCATGAAACCGTCATAATGACGCATGAGCAGGTGAGATTCGATCTGTTGCAGGGTATCCAGGGCCACACCGACAACAATCAACAATCCGGTGCCGCCGAAGAAAAAGTTCACGTTAGCCCTGGCGATCAGAACCCACGGCAATACGGCAATAGACGCGAAAAACAAGGCACCCGGCAGAGTGATGCGAGTAAGAATCTTCTCGACATACTGCGAGGTGTTCTTACCGGGTCTGATGCCGGGAATGTACCCGCCGTTCTTGCGCATGTTATTGGCGATCTCCATCGGGTTGAAGACAATCGCCGTGTAAAAGAATCCGAAGAACACAATTATCAAACCATAGATTATCGAATACCAGAAGCCGCCGGGAGCCAGCCCGACCGCCACCAGGTTTTGTATCCACTCGGTCGTTGGGAAGAGTTGGGCCACCGTCGATGGCAGAAACATAATGGACTGGGCAAAAATGATCGGAATCACACCAGCCGAGTTTACCGATAGCGGCAGGTGCGTGGTGGCGCCGCCGAACACTTTTCGCCCGACAACCTTGCGAGGATACTGCACGGGAATCTTGCGCTGAGCTCGTGTTATCATAATTACAGCCGCGATCACCCCGATCATCATGGCCACGATGCCGACTTCCAAAAGGAAAGATCGGCTACCGTACCAGACCATCTGGACCTCTTCGACTACAGCCTCAGGGAAGCGGGCAATGATGCCAATGAAGATTATCAGCGAGATACCGTTGCCGATGCCGCGCTCAGTAATCTGCTCACCCAGCCACATTATAAAGATACAACCGCTGGTGAAGGTGATAATCGTCAGAGGGATAAACCACATCGAATCCATATGCACAGCAGAGACGCCGTTGAGATTGATCGTGGTCAGGAAGCCGGCCGTGCCCCATGCCTGTAGACTGGCAATCAAGACCGTCAGGTACCGTGTGTACTGGGTAATCTTGCGCCGACCTTCTTCTCCCTCGCGCTGCAGACGCTGCAGGAACGGAACCACCGCGCCGAGCAACTGCAACATGATGGAGGCGGAGATGTAGGGCATGATACCCAGGGCAAAGATGGCCGCCTTGGCAAAGGCGCCTCCGGCAAACATATCCAGCAAACCGAAAATCGAATTAGATGAAAGCGCCTGGGAAAGGATGGTGCCATCGATACCGGGGGTCGGGATGTGGCCACCGATACGATAGACTATCAGAATACCCAGCGTGAACAAGATCCTTTTGCGGAGTTCTTCTACCTTGAAGATTGATTGGAAGGTCTCTAACACTTCACCACCTCGGCCTTACCCCCGGCCGCTTCGATTTTGGTCACAGCCGTCTTGGAAAAGGCGGCGGCTTTAACGGTGTAAGCTTTCTCGACACTGCCGTTACCCAGAACCTTTACCGGCACATCCATTTTCTTGATCATACCTGCTGCCCGGAGCGTTTCGGAAGAAACCTCACCCGGATCGAGACGCGACAGGTCGGAAACGTTGATAATCTGCACCGGTTTCCTGAAAATATTGGTGAACCCGAATTTCGGCAGGCGACGGTGAAGCGGCATCTGTCCGCCCTCGCGCGCTACATTGCGTCGGAATCCGCTGCGTGATCCGGCGCCCTTGTGGCCACGACCGGAAGTCTTACCGGTACCGCTGCCCGGTCCCCGTCCCACGCGTCTGCGCTTTCTGGTGGAGCCGGCCGCAGGTTTCAGTGTGTGGAGTTCCATTGCTGTTCTACCTCGACTAATCTATCTCTTCGACCGTGACCAGATGCGCTACAGCGCGCACCATGCCCCTGATCTGCGGGGAGTCGTTATGGACGACGGTACGGTTAATTTTTCCAAGACCAAGAGCCTTTATCGTTCTCTTCTGCGGCTCTTTACGATCAATGGTGCTTCTTACTTGCGTTACTTTCAGCCTGGCCATCGCCTTCATCCTGTCTTATAGCCGACGGGCTAAGCTTCCTCGCGGAAGCTCTCCTCCTGCTCTTTTGTTCGCAGGTTTATCAAGCCGTTTACAGTGGCTTTAACCACATTATTCGGGTTGCGACTGCCCAGCACCTTGGTGAGGACATCCTGAACGCCCAACGACTCCAGAATGGCGCGAACGGCGCCTCCGGCAATTACACCGGTACCCGGTGAAGCCGGCCGCATCATGACAGTGGTGGCGCCGAACCGGCCGTCGATCCGGTGCGGTAACGTGCCAGCCGTGATGTTAATCACGTTCATGGCCTTCCTCGCCGCCTCGGTCGCCTTGCGAATCGCCTCGGAGACCTCCGGTGCTTTGCCGTAGCCGACACCCACCTTGCCGTTCTTGTCGCCTACCGTCACCAGGGCGGTGAAACTGAATCGTCGTCCACCCTTGACCACTTTGGCAACACGGTTGACATCAATTACTTTTTCCTCGAATTCGAGGGCATCCATTTGAAACTTCGGCAATCTATACCTCGCTATAGTCTAAACCGACACTATCTTCTAAAACTTCAGTCCACCTTCGCGGGCGCCGTCGGCCACGGCCTTGATACGACCATGGTACGGACTCCCGGTGCGATCGAATACAACCTGTTCGATACCTTTATCTTTGGCCAGGCGAGCAACGACTTCACCGACCTTGCGAGCAGCATCGGTCTTCGTCTGTTTGCCACTAAGCTCCGATGCGAGCACTTTCGATGTAGAGTCAATGCCGATCAAAGTAGTACTGTTCTCGTCGTCGATAATCTGCGCAAACACCCGGCTGAGCGATTTGCTGACAGCGAGACGCGGTCGTTCAGCCGTACCATGAATTTTCCCGCGCACTCGGCGGCGGCGGCGTTCGGCTCTCTTGTTTTTGACGATATTCTTATCAGCCATGAATAGTTACCTCAATTCGATCAAGCACTCGCGGCGCTCTTGCCGGCCTTTCTACGCACGTGCTCGTCGGCGTAGCGTATGCCTTTACCTTTGTATGGTTCCGGCTTGCGAAACCCTCTGATTTTGGCTGCCGTCTCACCGACCAGTTCGCGGTCAGTGCCTTCGACCATGATCTTACCCTCTTTAGGTAGCGCCGTCGCTGTAACACCTTCCGGCGGCACAACCAGAATTGGATGTGAAAAACCCAAATTAAGAATCAGCATCCGACCCTTGTTCTCGGAGCGGTAACCAACACCCACAATTTGCAGTTCTTTCTTGAAGCCCTCGCTAGTCCCGACCACCATGTTGTTGATCAGGGCTCGGGTGAGACCATGCAACGACCGATGCTTCTTGCTATCCGACGGCCTGGTAACCAGAATGTTATTATCCTCTACAGCCACTGTCATATCCGAATGAATAGTCCTGGAGAGACTACCCTTGAGTCCGGTAACAGTGATGTTCTTACCGTCGATATCGACCTTGGTCTTGTCCGGTATCGGGATCGGTTTCTTTCCTACACGCGACATCTTAGCATCCTTCCCTTACCAGCACCGCAGCAGTACTTCGCCGCCGATTCCTTTGGAAGCGGCATCGAAGTTTGTCATAACACCGCTTGAAGTCGACACCACCGTCATACCGCGCTGATTGAAGGTCGACTGCCGAACCTGTTCGGCATCGAAATACCGACGCAGTCCAGGGCGCGAGATGCGCTTAATGCCCTTGAGAACCGGCACATCACCGGCGCTATAGAGCAAATAGACACGCAGCTTCCCCTGCTTGTTGTCCGGCAATTCCATCATGTCCTTGACGAACTTTTTCTCCTGCAGGATGCGGACGATTTCCCGCTTGATACCTGAAGCCGGCACGTCGACAGCTACCTTGTGTGCCTTGTAGGCGTTTCTGATTCTCGTCAGAAGATCAGCTATGGGATCAGTCATACTCATCGTTCAAAACTCCCAGCAACCATTGGGTCTACCAACTGGCCTTAACAACACCCGGCAAGTCGCCGGCCAGGGCCATTTGTCTGAAACATATTCGACACAGACCAAACCGACGCATGAACGCCCGCGGTCGACCACAACGACGGCAGCGACTATACCCGCGCACTTTGAATTTCGGCTTACGAGCCTGCTTCTCTATGAGACACTTCTTAGCCATTGAACTCCTATTTGCGGAAAGGCATCCCCATCTCAGCGAGCAACTGCCGGGCCTCTTCATCGGTCCGGGCGGTCGTTGTAATAGCGATATTCATTCCGCGTATCTTATCAATCTTATCATAATCGATTTCGGGGAAAATTAACTGTTCACGTACACCGAAGTTGAAGTTGCCGCGCCCGTCGAATGACTTCGGGTTGATGCCGCGGAAGTCACGGATGCGCGGCATGGCGATATTGACCAGCCGATCAAAGAACTCGTACATAACCTCGCGCCTTAACGTCACCGCACATCCGATAGCGGCGCCTTCCCTCAGCTTGAAGTTCGATATACTCTTTCTGGCCCGCGTGACGTACGGCTTGCGGCCGGTAACCTTGGTAAGGTCGCCAACAGCGGCTTCCAACGTCTTGGCGTTCTCGATTGCTTCTCCGACACCGATGTTGACGCTGATCTTGGTGATCTTCGGCACTTCCATAGTGGAGCGATACTTGAACTGCTTCATCAAACGGGGCACGATTTCATCGGTGTATTTATCCTTGAGCCTGGCCATTACAATGTGTCCTTAAATCTGTTCTCCGGTCTCACGGCAGACACGCACTTTCTTCTTTCTGCCACCTTCATCAATCACCTTGGTAATAGTCTTTGTGGGACCACCCAGGGACGAGCTATAGAGCGCGACATTGCTGAGATCGATCGGCGCTTCGATGGTGATAATGCCACCCTTGGGGCTTTTCTGAGTAGGGCGCTGGTGTTTTTTCCTCATGTTGACGCCTTCAACCAGAATCTTACCCTTGTTGCGATTAACGTTGAGCACGCGACCGGTCTTGCCTCTGGCTGCGCCACAGCGAATATATACGGTGTCACCTTTTTTGATTTTCATAGGTCGTTTCCCGTTACAGTACCTCAGGAGCGAGGGAAATGATTTTCATGAACTGCTTCTCACGTAACTCGCGGGCCACCGGGCCGAAGATGCGTGTGCCGCGCGGCTCCATCTGGTCGTTTATAATGACGGCGGCATTGTCCGAAAAACGAATGATCGAACCGTCTTTGCGGCGCACCGGCGCTTTGGTTCGCACAACCACGGCCTTACACACCTCGGACTTCTTGACGGTACCACCTGGTATTGCTTCCTTGACGGTAACCACGATAATATCGCCGATTGAGGCGTATCTCTTACGTCCTCCGAGAATCCGGAAGCACATGGCCCGCTTGGCGCCGGAGTTGTCGGCTACCGTCAGCACTGTGTACTCTTGAATCATATCTCAACCACCTTTACCGGCCGGTCGGTGACTACCGCCACCGGGCTACTTGGCCCTTTCCACTATCTCGACCAGTCGCCAGCGTTTCTTGGCGGAGAGCGGTCTGGTTTCCATAACCTTAACAGTATCACCTGTCCTGGCTTCATTCTTCTCGTCGTGAGAATAAAGCTTGGAGAAACTCCGGAAAATCTTCTCGTAAAGCGGATGTCGGTAGGTACGGTTGATGCGTACGATAATACTCTTGTTCATCTTATCGGAGATCACGGTACCGATACGGACCTTTCGGGTTTCTTTTCTCGTCTGCTCAGCCATCAATTACTCCTCTTCACCCTTTGCCTTCTTCGCCGTTTTTGACTGGGGCAAAATCGATGTCGATGCCTCGGCCAGTTTCCGGATCCCCAGTTCATCTTCGTGAAGGATGGTGTTGATGCGAGCCATCTCCCGATGGAGCGTCCGAAGGCGGAGTGGATTGTCCAGGGCTTTGAGTGACTTTCTCATATTGAGATTGAAAGACTCTTCTTCAAGGTCGCGCTTTTTCTGCCTGAGTTCCTCGGCCGTCAATTCGCGCAATTCAGCAACCTTCAACATGGTCATACTCCTTGCGTGTCGGCCCGGGTTACGAATTTGGTTTTCATCGGCAACTTGTCACCGGCCAGCCTCAACGCCTCGCGGGCCATCGTCAGACTGACACCTTCGATTTCAAAGAGAATGCGTCCCGGTTTAACCACGGCCACCCAGTGGTCAGGAGCACCTTTACCCTTCCCCATGCGTGTCTCGGCCGGTTTCTTGGTTATCGGCTTATCCGGGAAGACGCGAATCCATATTTTCCCACCGCGTTTGATGTAGCGGGTCATGGCGATACGGGCAGCCTCGATCTGGCGGTTGGTCAACCAACAGGCCTCGACCGACTTGAGCGCGAACTCACCAAAATTAACTGCACTGCCGGTGATCGCCTTTCCTCTCCGGCGACCGCGGTGCATCTTACGAAACTTCGTCTTCTTGGGCATCAACATGGATTGTCGTCTCCGTTACTCATCCGGCATTGTCGCTCTTATCAGGTGGTTTGGGCTTTGCCTGATCTTTGGGTTGGGGCCTGTCATTCCGATCTGAATTCGGTCTGTTGGCAGCACCCGGTTGGCCCTTTTTCGCTCCGGGCTGGATTTCCGGGCGACGTCCCCGCGGCGGTTGGCCGGTAGCTGTGGTTCCAGCCCGGCGTACGCGGCCGCGTGGCCGGCGACGTGGCCGGTCGCCCCGGTCTTGCTTGCCGCCACGCCTGGCGGCGGGAGCCTCGGGCCTCTGAGCCTGTTCCCCGGCCTCAGCCTCGCGATAGAACTGGTTGGTGTCGACTATCTCACCGCGACAGATCCACACCTTGACGCCGATAGCACCATAAGTGGTGCGAGCCGTTGTAGTGGCATAGTCGATGTCGGCTCTCAGGGTATGCAACGGCACACGACCGGCGCGATATTTCTCGGTGCGCGCGATCTCGGCGCCGCCAAGTCGTCCGCCGCACTGAATCTTGATGCCGACGGCGCCCATTTTCATGGTCGCAGCCAACGACTTTTTCATCGCCCGACGGAAGGCGATTCGACCCTCCAACTGGCGAGCAACGTTGTCAGCCACGAGTTGGGCGTCCAACTCCGGTTTCCGCACCTCCACGATATTCAGCATGATGTCCTTTTTAGTCAAAAGCTGAAGCTCTTCGCGGAGCTTGTCGACCTCGGCGCCCTTGCGCCCGATTACGATCCCAGGTCGCGAGGTGTGAATGTCGACACTGACCCGTTTAGGCGCACGAGAGATATGCACTTTAGCAATGCCGGCGTTATCCAGACGGCGATTGATATAGCGCTTGATCATCATGTCCTCGTGAACCAGATCCGCGAATTTCCGATCGGAGGCGAACCACTTACTGTTCCAGGTCTTAATGATCCCCAGGCGAAAGCCTATGGGGTGTGTCTTTTGTCCCAAATCCTTATCTCCCGACTCAGCGTATTTGCAGCAATGACTTACTCATTGTCATCATTCGTTTTCTTTTCTGTCTTATCAGCCGACTTTGTGGCGCTCTTTTTCACCTTGGCCTCAGCCGCCTTCCTGGGCTTCTCGGACTTGGCGGAGGTTTTCTTGCTGGTCTTCCTGCCCTTGGCAGCCGACTTGTCATCAGCCTTTGCTTTGGCTGATGCCTTGGAACCCCTGGAGGCAGCAGCTTTCTTCCCGGACTTGCGCGCCGGAGCTTCTTCTGTCTCGCCCTGCAGCATCACCGTCAGGTGGCAGAAACGCTTCCGGTACCGAAACACACGCCCCATCGACTGAAAGCGTATCCGCTTGGCGGTGGGAGCGGCATCCACGGTTATGTTCTTAACCGTCAAATCCTCAGCCTTCACTACGTCAGTGCCCTCTGCAGAAAGGGCGTTGGCGGCTGCGGACTTGAGCGTCTTGGCGAGATGCTGCGCCGCGATCTTCGGTGTGAAGTTAAGTATATCCAGAGCCTTCTGGACCGGCAGACCTTTGACCATGTTGGCCACCAGCCGCATTTTCCGGGGTGGAATGCTCACGTAACGTAACCTTGCCAATGCGTTAACAACCATGATCAAACCCTACCTTCTCACCGACGAACTGCGTTCGGCCAGCTTGCCGCCATGACCGCGGAACAGCCGTGTGGGAGAAAACTCGCCCAGCTTGTGACCGACCATGTTTTCCGTGATATAGATGGGAATGAACTTGTTGCCGTTGTGAACTGCAATAGTGTGTCCCACAAACTCCGGAATGATTGTCGAACGGCGTGACCAGGTCTTGATCACTTTCTTATCACCGCTCTCATTCATAGCTTCAACCTTGGCCTGTAGCTTGGCGTCTAAGAACGGTCCTTTCTTAAGCGAACGAGGCATCCAGCAATCTCCGATTTATTTCTTGGCTCGTCGATCCACAACGATGTGGGCTCTCGACTTGCGTTTGCTTCTGGTTTTGTATCCTTTGGTCGGCTTGCCCCATGGCGTACAGGGGTGTCGCCCACCGGAACTTCGTCCTTCGCCACCGCCCATGGGATGGTCGACCGGGTTCATGGCAACACCACGTACAGTCGGTCGCCATCCACGCCAGCGGGATGCGCCGGCCTTCCCCCAAACGATGTTCTTGTGATCGATATTACTCACTTGTCCGATGGTGGCATAGCAGTTACTCGGTGCCGTGCGTACTTCGCCGGAGGGCATCCTTAAGGTAACCTTGTTGCCTTCCTTGGCCACCAACTGAGCCATGGTGCCGGCCGAACGACAAAGCTGGGCGCCCTTGCCGGGCCGTAGTTCGATATTGTGCACGAAAGTTCCCAGCAGCATCAGACCCATCGGCATGGCGTTGGCTACGCGGTTGTCGACCTTCTCACCCGACATCACCCGGTCATCGACGTGCAGGCCGTCGGGGGCGATGATGTAACGTTTCTCACCGTCGACATAATGCAGCAGGGCGATGCGTGCCGAGCGATTAGGGTCATACTCGATCGAGGCCACCCGGGCCGGGATATCATGCTTGTTGCGACGGAAATCGATCACTCGATATTGCCGCTTGTGACCGCCGCCTCGGTGCCAGACCGTGACGCGACCTTTGTTGTTGCGCCCACCACTCTTGCGCAGAGGCCGAAGGAGCGATTTCTCCGGTATCGTCGACGTAATCTCGTCGAACATCGGGACGGTTCTAAAACGCTGCGACGGCGTGACTGGACGGAACTTCTTAATAGCCATATACTGTTACCAACCAAATCCTATATATTGTCGAAAATGGTAATGGACTCACCTTTCTTCAGACGCACGACGGCCTTTTTCCATACCGGAGTTTTGCCTACATTGCGTCCCATCCGCCGGGTTTTACCGGCAACGATCATAGTGTGCACACGGTCGACCTTAACCCCGAAGGCCGCTTCCACCGCATCTTTGATCTGATACTTATTAGCCACCTTGTCGACCTCAAAAACGTACTCGTTATTCTTCTCACGCAGAATGGTGGTTCGCTCGGTGGCGATATGAGTCTTAATTATCTGGCGAAGATCAGCCTTCATCCGAACACCTCATGTACCTTGTCCAGTCCTGCTTTCGTCATCAGCACATAGTCGGCGTTGAGCAGGTCGTACCCGTTGGCCAGCGCTGCCCGTCGATATTGCACCTTCGGCAGGTTGCGGCAGGACAAGGCCAGTTTATCATTGCGTCCCTCATCAAGCACCAGACATTTCTTGCCGTCCAGATCGAGTCTGGTCATCATGCCGACGACCGCCTTGGTCTTGATCTGGTCGAGTTCGATCTTATCGAGAACCTTAATTCTCTCGGAACGAGCCTTGTCGGAAAAAACCGAACGGATAGCCAAGCGTTTCATTTTCCGAGGCATGTTAGAGCCGTAGTCGCGCGGCTTGGGACCGAACACGATACCACCACCACGCCATAGCGGAGATCGAATGGTGCCGGCGCGAGCGCGACCCGTGCCCTTTTGGCGCCAAGGCTTACGACCGCCGCCGCGCACTTCACTGCGTCCGCGTGTACTGGCGTTGCCCTGACGGCGGCGCGCCAACAGATTGACGATATACTGATGGACTACCGCTTCGTTGGGTTCGATGTCGAACAATTCCGGTTTCAAATCAACCGTTCCGACCTCTTCACCGTTCTGATTGAAAACTTTTACGTTCATCTCTATCTATCCACCATCAGCCGCGATTGGTACTGCGTATCTTAACCAGTCCGCCTCGGAAGCCGGGGACCGGCCCTTTCAGCAGGATCAGGTTCTCTTTTTCAATGACATCGACCACCTCAAGATTGAGGGTGGTAACCTTCTCATTACCCATGCGACCGCACATCTTCATACCCTTGAAAACACGTGACGGGTACGACGACTGACCGATTGACCCCGGTGCGCGCAAGCGATCGGACTGACCGTGAGTCTTGTTGCCGCCGGAGAAATGATGCCGCTTAATGGTGCCGGCAAAACCAAGTCCGCGCGACACGCCGGTCACATCAACCCGTTCGCCTACTTTGAATACATCAACCTTCAAGACTGCGCCGACCTCAAGTTCACCGTCGGTGTGGCGCACTTCACGGAGGTACTGTGTAGGCTCCACCCCGGAAGTAGCGAACTGTCCCGTCAGCGGTTTGGTCATGCGACTCTTGCGACGGGTACCGAAACCGACCTGATAGGCGTCGTAGCCATGCTTGTCGACCGTCTTCCTGGCCACTATCGGACAGGGACCAGCTTCAATAACCGTTACCGGGACGGCCTCACCCGTCTCTTTGAAAATCCGGGTCATCCCGAGCTTCTTGCCGAGTATCTCTTTCATATCTCGTCGCCCAATCAGGTCTTTATTTCCACATCCACACCGGCCGGAAGGTCCAGCTTCATAAGAGCATCAACCGTCTGCGGCGTCGAATCATAAATATCCATCAAGCGTTTGTGCACCCGGGTCTCAAACTGCTCACGCGATTTCTTGTCGACGTGTGGCGACCGCAGCACCGTGTAGACGGTGCGTTTGGTCGGCAACGGGACCGGACCCACAATCCTGGCGCCCGTTCGCAACACCGTAGAGGTAATCTCCTTGGTGGAACGATCCAGCGCGTAATGGTCATACGCTTTGAGGCGAATTCTGATCTTCTGTACATTCATCACGATCATGTATCCTGACTACTCTACGATCTCAGCGATGACGCCGGCGCCCACTGTGCGGCCGCCCTCACGAATCGCGAAACGAAGCTCTTGCTCCATCGCGATCGGCATGATCAACTCTATCTCCATCGTCACGTTGTCACCGGGCATCACCATCTC
>JAUWMW010000254.1 GCA_030612965.1 bacterium | reverse complement strand
CCTGTTACGAGTGCGGGCCCGTCGGCGCAGAAACTGCGTTCTGTAAATTACTGCTTGACAAGCGCATAGTATAGTAGTATCATAAAAGCGGCAAGTTATGCGATTTTCGAACTAAATGCGCAGATTACGCGAATTCTTGTGTTTCTCCGCCAAGTTGCAGAACGGGTGGAGCAAACAAAAGGAGGCAAGGCAAATGAAAAGCCCAAGAACGATAGCAGCGATTTTGTTGCTCTCGATCGCTTTTGTATGCTTTATCTCCGCTCCCGTGTTGTCCGGTAGTGGTGACCCTTGGGATGTCGATGGCAACGACTCAAACGATGGGTATGGCGGCGATGATGACGATCTCGATCCTATTCCAGTTGAAGAAGTGGATCAGATTGACGGCGGTTTCGGTCCTGATTGGCTGTCCAGCCTGGCTGTTGAGTGGACCTATCAGTTCATCACGTATGTTCTAGGGGATGACGACGAGTTCTCTGATTCGATGCGGGTAGTGGTAGAAGAGAGCAGCGGCAATGTGGCCGCTCAATAAGTTCAGCGATCGACCGTAGGAAAAAAGCAAAGCGTAGGGACACCTAAGAGACCGATGAATCTTTCCT
The DNA here is from genome assembly GCA_030612965.1 of bacterium. Taxonomy (GTDB): domain Bacteria; phylum Zixibacteria; class MSB-5A5; order GN15; family FEB-12; genus JAJRTA01. Next base: position 2,990 of record JAUWMW010000254.1, on the reverse strand, counting down.
CACCAAAGATCAATTTTGATCATCGGCTGCTGGCGATTGAAGAGCAATTTCGCCAGAGGAAGTATCAACACTCGGTGCGCGAGTTACGCCAACTAGGCGAGCACGAGTTTGAGCCGCGCGCGCATGAGGTTGGTCTGTTTCTGTTGCTGTCTGCTGACGGTAGTTTCGCTGAGGGCAACTACAAGAGAGCGGTAGAAGATGGGCTTCGGGCGGCCAAAATCCTGGCCGAATTCCCGCTGAATCGACGCTATGGCAGAGTGCAGTTGGTGCTTTCTAAAGCCTACCTAATGCTTGGTGATCGTAAAAATGCTGAAATGAGGGGTCGTGACGCCGTGGCGGCCTACCGACGGGCCAACGAAATGGATGGCCAGGTGGATTCGTTCAACCAGTTGGCTGGTATCGCATACTTGCGCTGTGATTACGCAGCGGTCGTCGGGTTCCTTGAGAATGCACTGGCTATGACCGGCGACAATCCGCGCAAAGTGGCGCAATTGACCGGTAACCTTGGTCGTACTCGCATTCGCACCGGGCAGTGGGCTCAGGCCGAACTGGACCTGAGCGGCTCGGTGAAATACAGCCATGACAACCACGAGGAGATCTCGGAGGCAATGAATCTGCTGTCGCTGGGACTTCTTCAGGTGCACCGTCGCCAGTTCGTGGTGGCCCAACGTAGTCTTGACGCGGCGTTGGAAATCGTTAACCGGCTCGACCTGAAGTATGAGCGCGTTGTCTATCTGGAGTACTCCGGTGAGTTGGCGTTCGAGCGAGGGGACATGTTCAAGGCCAAGGCGATCCTCAGCGAGGCGTATCGCCACGGTCTCACTCTTTCGTCGTCGTCGGCGTTGGTGTCTCAGTCGGGACGCCAGTTGGCCGATGTAGAGTTGGCTCTTGACAATTTCGACGAAGCCATGAAATACGCCCAGATAGCGCTGGAGACAGCGCTGCAACTGGGGGAGAGACTGGAGATCGGTCTGTCGCGCGCTGTGATTGCGCGTGTTTTCACTGTCCAGGCCGATTTCGAGTCGGCCCTGGAACAAGGCCGGTTGGCGCTTGAAGTTCTCAGGGGGATTGGTGACCCGTACCAACTGGGGCGTACCCTGTTGGTATTTTCGGATATCTGTTTGGCTGCCCAGAGTGAGGAAAAGGATAAGATACGAGCGGCCCTTGATGAGGCCCACCGCATATTCAGGAGGTTGAAGCTCAACTACTGGATGAGTGAAGCCAACTTCAAGGCCGGTGTATTCGCTTGTCAGTGTGGCGAGTTGGCGGCTGGATTCCGCAAGCTCAGCCGGGCTGAAAAGGGGTTCGCATCGTTGGGCGCCAACACCAGGGTTAGAGCGGTCGCAAACTATTTGCGCGCTTTATCAGAGCAGGCCGTGGCTCTGTCGATCTCGGACGACAACGAATTCAAGATTTTCGCCAACCTGATCAGCCCGGACGAGTTGACCGATCTTCAATCGTCACAGATGGAGGCGATCCTGTCGGTCTTATTGGAGAAAACAGGCGGTGAACGGGCGCTGATTTACGTGCCGGATTCTTCAGATCAGCCGGTGATTGCCTCCTTCCCGCTCGAGGGCGGGCAGGCCAAACGATTCACTGATAGTCTTGGCGGTCTGTTGGGCGAGGAGATTGCCGTTGACCGGCCCACCTTGCTTTTGGACTGCCGCCGCGATCCCTTCATCAACGAACTATTCACGGATGTCGCTGACGTTGTGGCCAGTGTTATTGTTGTGCCTTTCAAAACCAGCGATGGCTCGGCCGGGTATCTCTATCTTGACCGGTTGTCACAGGACAACTGTCTTAATCCGTTCAATCAGACACAACTGAATTTCGCGGTCGGCTTTTCCGATCTCATTGCGTTCAAATGGACCGAGATCCAGAAGAACAAACTATTAGAGGACAACCGAAGGCTCAAGAGTCAGTTGATGGAGGAAGCGGCCTTCCCGAACATCATCACCGGCAATCCCGAGATGCTGAGAATGCTGTCCCAGGTGCGGCAGGTGGTGGACTCCAACATCTCGCTTTCTATCGAGGGTGAGACCGGCTGTGGCAAAGATCTTCTGGCCCGAGCCATACACTACAATTCAGTTCGGAAGAACCATCGCTTCATCACGGTTAACTGTGCCGCTCTTCCAGAGTCACTTCTGGAGTCGGAGTTGTTTGGTTATCGCAAAGGGGCGTTTACGGGCGCCGATCGTGATAAGGCGGGCTTATTCGAGGAAGCCGACAACGGCACTTTCTTCCTTGATGAAATCGGCGACATGCCGCTCAGTATCCAGGCCAAGGTGTTGCGGATACTTGAGGAAAAAGAGATCGTTCGACTGGGCGAAACCACGCCGCGTCAGGTCGATGTGCGCATCGTGTCGGCCACCAACAAGGATCTCAAAGAACAGATGAGCGCCGGTCTGTTCCGACAGGACCTGTACTATCGGTTGTCCGCGATGACTTTCAGACTGCCGCCGTTGCGCGAACGCAGAGAAGATATTCTGTTGTTGGTCGATCACTTTCTCGCTTCCACAGGCAGGAGATTGTCGCCGGAAGTGGTGAAGGCATTAGTGGATTACAATTGGCCGGGTAACGTGCGTGAACTCGACAATGAAATCAAGAAGTTAGTGCTGTTGTCCGGTGATGACGAGGAAATCACCTCCCATCTCCTGTCGAGCAAGATTCGCGAACAGTCTTCTGCTGCGAACGGAGGCAATGGTGACGGCCAGGTTGGTCTGACGCCTCCGGATGTTATTGAGTTCAACGAGCGGTTTGGCTTGTATGATTACCTGGCCGACCATGAAAAGACCTTCATCCTGAAGGCTCTGATGGCCAAACGTGGCGTCAAGAAACATGCTGCTGCATTCTTGAATATCCCTGAATCGACCTTGCGTCTCAAGATCAAGCAGTACGATATCGACCTCGCCCAATTCAAACGTCCTTCCTGACAGTTAACGGCAGTCGCCTTGGGGTTGTCTCACAAGCTTGTGGTCGGCGTACGTCCT
>JAUWMW010000342.1 GCA_030612965.1 bacterium | reverse complement strand
GTCGAAGTATGACATCTGCAACCGACAGATCCCACAACAAGCTGTGCGGCCACCAAGATGGTGGGTCAGGAGCCCTGTGCTCCTGACTTTTTTCAGATCCCACTGTGAAATCTGACCTGCCACTCCACAAAGCAGCAGCAGGTCAACACTGGACCGCTACAACTCCGGTGTGCCGACCACTATGGTACTCCCATCGACAGAGACGGTATCGTTCGGCATCGAACCTACCGAATCGGCGTATACTGCCGTAAGCTCGGTTATCTCAACTGACAGTCCTGCCGCCTCCGGAGGGAAATCAGGCGAGAAACTACTGAAGAAGACTCGGGCCAAATCGCCGTCACCATTTGAATCCACCAACAGTGAAACCCGGTCGGACTGAGTAACCCCGATGGCGTAGTAGTGGAGATTGGGGTCAATACGATCAACCCACAGAATATCGGTACCCAGCGGCGTCAGTGGGTGAGCACTGTCCGGATAGATAACGGCCCCTTGCCAGTGCAGATGACACGCAAGACCATAAAGATTGTGCACGTTGAACGCCCTGATATCGACGGAGAAAACCGCATCGGCAGGCACTTCGAGATAGCGCGGCGATACTCGGATTAACGATACCTGCGGATAGAGGTTGATGGTAAGCTCGGTCACAACTCCAGGAGTTATGCTTAGCGTCGTATCACCGCGATAGAGCACCATCCCCTCAACATCGCTGGCCTCCACAGTAAACGTTCGTCCGTCGCCAGGCGGGACCAGGACGATTCCCTCAAGATAACGCCCTGTCATTACCAGCGGCGACTGAATGGGCGGGTCTATGTCTTCTGCGGTTACAATCACTCGAAACTGACTTACGGCATCGATCATACCCGGTGAGGTCACCTTGAAACTCATACTTACCGATGTCGTGTTATCAGCTTCATTGAACGTCTTGTCCGAACAACCCAGCGTCGTCAGCACGAATGCTAAACCGAGTAACAAGGCCAAGATTCTGAACATATTATTCCTTTGCATCATCCGACCTCCTTACCTGCTAATTCTGACGCCGGTTGATATCTGCAGTCCGCTCAAATCGAGGTCACCGCCGTCAGCAGAACCGGTGAAGTACCTGAGACTCACTTCCAATGATCCTGTGTCGCCAAGCCTGCGTCCCACCGTTCCACCGAAGCCGAAAATCGTGGAGTTGCCGAATCCCTGTTCGTTTTCAGCGATAAGCCTAAGTACTGCGCTCGGACCATAGGACCATCCGTTTGGCGACAGCCACAACAGGTCGCCCGCCAATGACAGTTCATTGCCATAGATCTTGAGTTTACTCTCTTCAGGCGCAAAGAACGAATTGCGCCCACGAGCGACATACCCCAGTGATCCACCCGCCCGGAATCCTTCCGGATTGTGATTGACGCTGAGGCCAAAGCCCATCTGCGAACTCTCTTTGAAAACTTCGCTATCCTTCCATTTGTCCTTGCCGTAGAAAGAAACCACGACGTTTCCCGAAACTGTGGTAGGTCCGTTTTCCCAATCTGCTCCGGCGTTGATGTTGATCATGTCGCCGGGGTCGTAGTCTTCGACACCTTCATACGGGTCATATTTGCCGATATAGCGATAGGTAATCCCGGCGCCGACTCGCAAATCCCCGACCATCTGCGCCCCACCGACCAGGAGGTTGAAGCCGAGTCCTTCGCCGAAGCGACGCTGTGAAAAACTGAGGAAATCCTGTGTCAACATCTGCAAGACCGGCGTTTCATCGGATTCGTTGAGTTTCGTTTTGCCGGTGGGCAGGTTGACGCCGACGCTGACGAGTAATTGATCATCGCTTAAGGAACGATTGAACTGAACCCGGAGGTCGCCAAGTCCCGAAAGGCTGTAGTCATTCTCGCCCTGGTCCATACTGTTC
>JAUWMW010000191.1 GCA_030612965.1 bacterium | reverse complement strand
CCGAAGCCCGCCGCCACTTCTAACACACTTCGTGTGTTTTATGCTTCGCATGTACTGAAGGTAGGTGCTGATAGGCACAACGTGCCCTTCGCCAGCGTGGCCGGTTCTATGCTTCGCCAACGGGGTTGGGTTCTTGCTTCGCATGTACTGAAGATCACTGCTACAGGCGAGTTCTTTTCGCTCCGGCAAGGCCGGTCTTTTATAATCTTGACAGGGCGAGGCTATACGGTTAAATTCGGACCCTGAGGTTGCTTTCGGCTTTGTGGCCGGGGCGACTGAGGAACATATGCCGGAGTGGTGAAACTGGTAGACGCAGGGGACTCAAAATCCCCCGGTAGCAATACCATGCCGGTTCGATTCCGGCCTCCGGCACTGATAAACCAGTTCTTCGCGCTTCGCGCGCCCCGCCCATAAGGGTATCGTGATTTCTGACTTTCAAACACGGCACACAAGCTCCATATTCGATGAAACGGCACTGACAAGCAACCTTGTTTTTCGACCTTTGGCCGCCTCGCCCTTAAGGGTACCGTGATTTCAGCCTGCGGACCTCCGACACCAGTAAGCTGGTTCTACAGACTTCAATTGCCTTGGATAATCGGGCGTCATCAGCTATATTTAGAAAAATGTAGACTACTCTCAAATGAGGTATTTCATGCGAACCAAACCAACTTACGCGCTTCTAATAGCCTTTGTATTGGCCTCGGTGCTCATGACTGCTGCCGTGGCTGATGACAAGAAACTCCCCGACCCACCCGCTTCGTTCGACCTGCGAAATGTCAGCGGTCAGGACTATGTAACATCGGTCAAAAGCCAGACGGGCGGTACCTGCTGGACACACGGAGCCATGGCGGCCATGGAAGGTAACCTCCTGATGACCGGCCTCTGGGCGGCAGCCGGAGAATCAGGCGAACCGAACCTGGCCGAATATCATCTCGACTGGTGGAACGGTTTCAATACGCATTGCAATGACGACGCCCCCGGCAGCGGCGGACTCATCCCCCATGAGGGGGGCGACTACCGCGTGACACAGGCCTATGTGTCGCGAGGCGAGGGGGCGGTGCGGGACATAGATGGACAGTCGTATGACGACCCACCAGAAAGATCGAATCCGGACTGGCATTACTACTATCCTCGCGACATCGAGTGGTTTAACGCCGGGGCGGACCTCAGTAATATCAACATCATTAAACAGAAGATCATGACTGAAGGTGTTATGGGCACATGTCTCTGTGTCGGCAGCTTTATGAGTAATTACGTGCAGTACCAACCGTCATATACGGAAGACGAACCGAATCATGCCGTCGCCATCATCGGATGGGATGACAGCAAGACATCGCATGCACCGTATCCCGGCGCCTGGCTGGTCAAGAACAGTTGGGGTACCGGTTGGGGCTACAACGGTTACTTCTGGATTTCATATTACGACAAACACGCCGGTCACCATCCGGAAATGGGCGCGGTCTCGTTCCAGAATGTGGAGCCGATGGCTTACGACAGAGTGCTCTACCATGACTATCACGGCTGGCGTGATACCATGACCGATGTGAGCGAGGCGTTCAATGCCTTTGAGATAAGCGATGGCGGCCTTCTGCATGCGGTGAGTTTCATCACCGCCGTAGATGACGTGGATTACACTGTCCGGATATACGGCGGATTTGAGGGCGGGGAATTGGTCAACGAATTGTCGACAATGTCCGGACATTACGACTACAGCGGATTGCACACCGTCGACCTACCCTCCCCCCTGGTCATGCCCGGGGCGCAATTGTGTTTCTACCTCTCGCTATCCTCCGGCGGGCACGCCTTCGATCGAACATCGGACGTGCCGGTCCTGCTGGGCGCATCGTATCGTACTACCGTGATCTCGCACTCCGAGCCGGGACAGAGCTATTACCTCAACACGGGTGACTGGGTCGATCTCTTTTTCCACAACCCCACGGCCAACTTCTGCATCAAAGGTCTGACCGAGGTCGTTCTTTCGTTCGACGCCGATACCACCTGGGGTTGGCCGCCGTTGGATGTCAATTTCGAGGCCAATTCCGAGTTGAACGTCGACTCATGGACCTGGGACTTCGGTGATGGTGACTCGGCTTTCATCCAATCCCCCTTGCATACCTACGAGGAACCAGGACTATTCGATGTCTCAGTGCAAATCGATGCCGAGGGTAACATCTACCCGGCCAGCCGACGGCGCTGCATTGCAGTCCTCGCGGACACCATGACAGGGAGCAGCCTCTACCCGGCAAACCCGAACCTGCCGATGGAGATTGTCGTAACCGGCAATAACACCATTCCGGTCAGAAAGATAACTATACCGGTCGAGTACTCAGGTACTCTCAGCGTTGTACTTGACTCTTTCTCGACCACCGGCTGCCGTACCGAGTACTTCGAAGGAGCTTCCATGAGCCATTACTCGCCGGCAACCAAACGCTGTACCTTCGAGCTAATAACATCGACCTCCCACACCTCACCCGATCTGGAACCGGGTTACGGTCCCCTGCTGCGGTTGTTCTTCAGCCTCAATGGCAGCGCCACCCTGGGAGAGGAGGTTACCATCGCCCTGGATGGCTACACCTCGGGCACGTTGAGCCGCCTGCCGAACTTTGAGGGCGAAATGGCCGCTTACGCGCCCGTGACTGTGGACGGTTGTATTGTATACCGTGACTGCTGTCAGGGATTCCGCGGTAACGTTGATGCCGACCTGGACGATCGCATAGACATCAGTGACCTGGTCTACTTGGTCGATTACATGTTCTCAGACGGCCCCGAGCCGACCTGCTGGAAGGAAGCCAACGTGAACGGCGATCTCATGGGCGATCTGTTTGAGCAGGTGGACATCGATGATCTGGTCTACCTGGTCGACTACATGTTCACCAACGGTCCCGAGCCACCGGCCTGTCCGTAGTCTTGTAGGGCAGTCCGCCGCGGCGGACTGCCGACAAAGGCGGGTCCGAAGACGGACCCATCCTACGGATCTGCGCCTGATATTGTACGGGATGATGGGTCGATAGCTAATCATCGAGCGGCTCGGGGAAACTCGGTATCTCGCCGGGACGACGCTTAACCATATCCGGCGTTTCATCGATCGGTGGAACGATCAACTCGTGTCCCAGTATAGCTACAGCACAACTGTTGAGCGCATCGAGTAGCTCTCTCGGGCGAAAGGTCTGCGCCCACAACGTATGCTTGGCCTTCAGCGTGTCATCGAAGTGACCGGCATAATTTTCTTCAATCATCTGCTGGAGACGGTACTCGTCCTCTTTCCAGTTGACGAAGACACTGATGAAGTAGACACCACGATTATGCGGGTCGAGCGATTCCAAAACGGCTATCAGGTAACGATTCCCCGAGGTAGCAAGGCGTACGACAAGGCGCATACGCATCCCTGAGGTCAACTCGTTATCACCGGGGTCCGCAGGGAACTCCTGCACCAGATCGGCCCAGTCGTTACTGTCGGGATCATCCGGTCGGTTCCATTGCATCAACCAGTCAAGAAGCATCTTCTTGAAAGCCGGCAGGTCCATCAAAGACTCCTTCTTCAGCAGGTCTCGCTTGACGGCTTCCATGACATCTTTGCTTACGGGCAAGTATTAACCTCCGTGACTACCGTTCGGTAATCGCCACACTCCGTTACTGTAGTCTATCGGTTCGCAAGGATGCAAACTCAACACTCGTACTGAAGGCACTGCTTCAGAAGCATGGAAACAGCCTGTTTTGGGTTGACAACATGCCGACCAGTCGGTATATTCTACCGAAGCCCAAATACAAACCAAAGCCAAGAACAACATCATGGCACGATATTCTCTCCGCCTCTTCACAGTTTTGGCGGCCACTTTGTGTGCTGCCTCGATCACGGCTGGTCAGCTTTCACGCTGCCTCGCCGACAGCACTAAGACGCTGCCGCCCGATAGACATGTCAGCGTCTGGATCCAACTGACCGAGATCGAGAGCCTAGATGCAATCAAGGCTTCCGTTGACTCGTCGGCCGGTTTCGAACAACGCTATCGATCGATAGTCGCCCGGTTGCGCAGTAACCACGCCACCGGGCGCCAAGCTCTAGTCGCAAACCTGACACAAATGCGGAATAGACAGCTTGCCGATAACGTTCGAACGCATTGGCTGGTGAACATCGTTGAAGCCGAGATAGCGGCGGGCGAGTTGGAGCAAATCGGCGCTCGAGCGGACGTGGTCCGGGTGATGCCGGTTCCGACCGTGCGGCTTATCGCTCCGACAACAGTCGGCGCCGAACTCGGCGGCCGAGCCGGCATCAGCAATAATCTTGCCTTCATCAATGCCGATGCTGCCTAGGCGGCCGGGTACACTGGTGCGGGTCGTCTGGTTTGCTCGTTCGACACCGGCATTGACGGCGACCATCCCGCCTTGTCGCAGTCCTGGAAGGGGAACGACGGCAATCACGCCGCCGCCTGGTTCGACCCGCGCTATGACGGCCAGGCCACGCCGCGGATCATCCCAAACTGCGGCTACTACACGTGCAATACTAACCACGGCACTCATACAATGGGCATCATGGTAGGCCACGACGACGCCACCGGCGACACTACCGGTGTGGCGCCGGATGCGAAGTGGATCTCGGCGGCCGTGATCGATATTACTGGCGCGTCGATTATAGACGCTTTTGAATGGGCGGCCGATCCGGATGGCGACCCGAACACGGTGGCCGACGTACCAGATGTCATCAGCCATGGCTGGGGCGTGACCGATATCGGCTGTCAGGAT
>JAUWMW010000066.1 GCA_030612965.1 bacterium | reverse complement strand
GTCGAGCAAGCGGCGCGCAAGGAACTGGACCGCCTGTCACACATGGCGCCGTCATCGGCTGAGTACACCGTCTCGCGCACTTATCTCGACTGGCTGGTGATCCTGCCCTGGAACGTGACAACCAGGGACCATCTCGACTTGAAAGAGGCCAAGAAGGTCCTTGATGAGGATCACCACGACCTGGAAAAAGTCAAAGATCGCATTCTGGAACATCTGGCTGTGCGCAAGCTCAAGAGTGATGTCAAGGGACCTATCCTTTGTTTCGTCGGTCCGCCGGGAGTCGGCAAGACTTCTCTGGGCAAATCGATTGCGCGGGCGATGGGTCGCAAGTTCGGACGCGTGTCGCTGGGCGGGATGCGGGACGAGGCGGAGATTCGCGGCCACAGACGCACCTACATCGGCGCCATGCCGGGTCGCGTGATCCAGATGATCAAACGCTGTGGCTCCAACAACCCGGTGATCATGCTCGACGAGGTCGACAAACTGGGCAGTGATTTCCGAGGTGACCCCTCGTCGGCTTTGCTGGAGGTGCTGGACCCGGAACAGAACGATTCGTTTTCCGATCACTACCTCGAACTGCCGTTTGATCTGTCGGGGATTATGTTCATCACCACGGCCAACTGGCTGGATCCGATCCCGGCTGTGCTGCGCGATCGAATGGAGATCATTCGGCTGCCCGGGTACACCGACATTGAGAAGCTGGAAATCGCTCGCATCCATCTCATACCGAAACAACTGGACAACCACGGTTTGAGTCAGTCGAAGCTGACTATCACCAAAAAGGCGATTCAGGTGCTGATCGACGGTTACACTCGCGAGGCCGGGTTGCGCAACCTGGAACGTGAGATCGCGTCAGTGGCGCGTAAGGTGGCGCGGCGTGTGGCGTCGGGCTATAAGAAGAAAATCACCGTTGACGACAAGGACATCGCCAGGCTGCTGGGACCCCAACGATTCGTGCGCGAGGCGTTGGCACGTCAGGGGAAGATCGGCGTGGTGCCGGGGTTGGCCTACACTTCGGTCGGCGGCGAACTGTTGTTTATAGAAGCTACCTCGATGCCCGGCAAGAGAGAGATGACCCTCACCGGGCACCTCGGCGACGTCATGAAAGAATCGGCCCAGGCCGCCCTCTCCTTCCTGCGGTCGAATGCCGGCGACTTTGGTATCGAACCGGAGTTGTTCGAGACCAGGGAGATTCATATCCATGTTCCCTCGGGCGCCACGCCTAAAGACGGTCCCTCGGCAGGAATCGCCATGTTAGTAGCAATTGCCTCGCTGTTCACCGGCCGCACGGTCAAACCCCTGCTGGCCATGACGGGTGAGATCACACTGCGCGGCCTGCTTCTACCGATCGGCGGACTCAAGGAAAAACTACTGGCCGCTTACCGGGCGGGTGTAGAGACGGTCTTGCTGCCGGAGGAAAATCGCAAGGACTCCTCCGAACTGCCGGCCGAGATCAAGAAGGGCATCAAGCTGAAGTTCTTTGCTGAAGCTTTGCCGGCTATCAAGTTTGCTTTGGAAAAGGCGGCCTCAAAGAAAGCAACCCGGACCAAACGGGTCACCACCGGGAGCCGCAAATAAGAATCAAGGATGATCCATGAAGCTCGTTACGGCTGAGCGCATGCGCCTGATCGACCGCGAGACTATCGATAATCGCGGTATCCCCGGACCTGAGTTGATGGAAAACGCCGGGCGCGGTATTGCGCAGAAACTGATGGCGTTTGTGATCGACACCGCCTCCGGTGAGACGGTGACAGTCTTTTGTGGCAAAGGCAATAACGGAGGCGATGGATACGTCGTTGGGCGCTACCTCTTTCAGGCCGGGGCGAAAGTCACCATTTACTTTCTCGGACCCCTCGAAAAGCTGTCACCCGACGCGCGGCTCAACTTCGATCGGGCCGCCGAGTTGGGTATCGACCTGCGTGAAATCAAGGCTATCGAGGATCTGCCGGGCGAACTCGACAGCGACTACATCATCGACGCCGTTTTCGGGATCGGTTTCGACGGTGCGCCGCGCGGTCTGAGCGCCGAGCTTATCGAGTATATCAACCGTCAACCGCAGCACACGATCGCGGTCGACATGCCCTCCGGGCTGAACGCCGACACCGGGACGCACGAAGGCGCAGTGGTCCGCGCCGACTACACGTTCACGCTGGCTCTCCCCAAGTTTGGCCTCTACGTCTCGCCCGGACGCGAGTTGGCCGGGGCGGTAGTAACGGTACCAATTGGAATTCCCGATGACGTGGTGGCCGGTTTTGATCTCAAGGTCGACCTCATTACGCCGGAGATGGTAGCGGCACGAATCCCATTGCGCAAACCGGACGGCCATAAAGGCGACTTCGGAAAACTGTTTGCGCTGGCCGGCTCCACCGGCATGACCGGCGCGGCCGCCATGGCCGCTAAAAGCGCGCTGCGATCCGGGTGCGGTCTGGTCAAAGTCGGTTGTCCCCGCGCGACTCTGCCGGTGATTGCGTCATTGGTCCTGGAGGCCACATCCTGCCCACTTCCTGACGTGGCCAAAAAAGGCGCTCTGGCCCTGCGCGGGCTGGGCGAGGTGCGCAAGCTGGCCGCTGAACATGACGCCGTAGCCGTTGGACCGGGAATCGGTATGCATCATGAAACCAGCGAGTTAGTCCGAAGGTTTGTCTCATCACTGGATCGACCCATGGTCATTGATGCCGATGGACTCAACGCCTTCGTCGGTCACACCGACCTCCTCGCCAGTATAAAAGCACCTGCGGTGCTGACACCGCATCCGGGCGAATTTATGCGACTTACCGACGGCGCATCAGTGCCAAACGATATCCATGAGCGGATCGAAACCGCGCGACGTTTTGCAACTGCCAACAACCTGGTTCTGGTTCTCAAAGGCAGCCCAACGATTGTGGCCGATGCACAAGGGAACTGTTACCTCAACCCGACCGGCAACAGCGGCATGGCCACGGGTGGATCGGGCGATGTCCTGACCGGCGCTATCGGATCGTTTCTGGCCCAGAGAATGAGTGCTATCGATGCAGCCGTGTGCGGCGTTTATGTTCACGGTCTGGCCGGTGACCTGGCCGCTGATGAGTTGACCGAGCGCAGCGTCATTGCCGGCGATCTGATCGACTTCCTGCCACAAGCTTTTGAGACGCTCGGCTGTTAGCGACACATTTCCAACAGGCTTGTGTCCGCCGGAATCAAGGGGCGACACAAGACCGCCCCCTAGGCGGGGTTACGTGACGCCCTTGTGAACAATGTTTTCTGTCACCTTGGTGTGCGACCTTTTGGGACAGCCTCAAGACACCCGACGCCAGGTTTCAGGCACCGTCCTCTACGGACAGGTTACCGGCGCCGGACCGCCCGTGAACATATAATCGACCAGATATACCAGATCCGAGATGTCTATGTCATCCGATCCTTCGTCTGGCGGTGTGGCCGGTCCGCTGCCGTCTACGTTGGCCTCTTCCCAGCAAACCGGAGCCGGACCGCTGTTGAACATGTAGTCGACAAGGTAGACCAGATCGGAGATATCGATCACGTCGGAGATATCGTAGTCGACATTCCCGCGAATCGGCGACATACAACAACCTTGAGGAGGAAGAGCCGCGATGGCCGCCACCAGGTTCGGGCGGGGTCCGATATTCTCGGTGGCTGGATAGGTTCCCGATTGCTGGGGTGTGCCCGTGGCTTTGAGTATGGCGCGGGCGGAGTCTGGCGATAACGCTGTGCCGATATCGGACGGTTGACAGTCGCCCTGCTCCTTATAGACGCTCTGCAAAATCGCTACTGCCGAGGCCACGTTCGGCGCCGCACTGGAGGTGCCTCCAAACGAGCTGTCGTACCAGTAGTTCTTACCATCGTCTGAATACAGCCAGCCATAACCTGTAGTGACCACCATCTCACCCCAGCCCTGAAGGTCCACGCGGGAACCATAGTTGGAGAACCATAGTCGTGAGCGGTCAACATCGCTGCCGCCAAAAGCAGCCGGCACGGCGCCCGCACCTACGATAATGGCACCTGAGTTGTTCTGCGGCAGGAATGGCCAGTGACCACCGTTACCGGTGGCGTATATAGCGTCATCGAGATCCTCCCGGCCATTGCCGGCACACTCGACCACGTTGACACCGTTCCCAATGCAGGTGACTATGATATCGTACCATGGCTCGTACCACTCGACCGGCACCAATCCATCCTGCGACGGAGGACCGACATAGTTCGGGCCGGCCAGTTGTTGCTCAATCAGGAACACAGCTCCCGGCTGCCAGTACACCAATGGCAGAACATGCAGCAGCGCAGTGCCAAGTTGCCAACCGTGGGTGACATAGTGAGTGGGAGCAGCCCACAGTCCTGCACCGAAGCTGGCTCCGGTAGTACCCCAACTATTTGAGAAACTTGCCAACTCTCCGAGAACAGCAGTACCGTGGTTATCATCTAAGTGAGGGTCGCTGGGAGTGTAGCCGTCCGGGATCAACTCGTCGTAGGAGGCCATGATATCGAAATGATCCAGATTCCACGAGTATTCGAAATCACAAATTTTTGTACCGAAACAGCCACTCCCGTTGCCGCCGGTTTCCGCCCACGCCGAGATGGCTCCTATTCCATCAGGAGCGTCGTTGAGATACCCTTGCCTGGACTGATAATCATCAGGCAATGGCAGCGGCATTGGCAGAGGCTGAGCCAGAGCGATCTCGACTTCGGGCAGGGAGTTCAGTTGGTCAATCCAGTCTTCGGCACTGACACCATCGGGGACAGTCAGAATGAAGTAGTTGTTCAGGTCGGCAATTCCGCGATTCAGGTTGTTTTCGGCGTTTTTGACCAGTTCGTCAATCAGTTCTTCGCTGGTGGGGGACATGCGATGCCAGGCGCCACCCGCCTCGGTGATTGACTTCATTACGTTCAGAGCCTCACTGGATTTGAGGACCTGGCTTGAGCGGTCAACTGGAAAACCCTCAGCGGCCAGGCCGATATCCTCACCATCAGCAAACTTTACCTCGATATGGCGATGAGAATAACCGGGGGCTATGATAGTTTTGTCCGGCTTGACCGGTAGTTCACGTGGCCTGAAGTCGACCGCGCTGGCGGCAACGGTCAGACAAAAAGTCAGCAGCAACAGCAGCAGGGCTGCCTTCTTCACTGTACACATATCTATACTCCTCTATTTGGTAATCCTCTCACCGATTTCGTCGTCTCGTCAGGGCAAACAGAAATACAACCAGGAGCGCCAACGAGCACTTTCATTTTCCTTACTTCCATGGCGCATCTTATACTATCCTTGAGTATTGTCGCGAACGTCGTGCTTGTTACCACCGCAAGAACGTAGACTGAACCTGCCTAAATATCGCCAATTCCGGCTACTTTGTCAATCGATTAGTCTGTCGGGTAGCAAGTGCAAATCCTCCGGTAGAAAAATGTCGGCAACTCACTCAAGGTTACCTATATTTGGTCTTGTATGGAAATGCAGGAACGAAAAGCCAAAGCAATCGTGGCCCTGCTGAGCGATCTGTTTGAGATCTCAGCCGTTTACCGTCAGAGCGACCGTCTAATGTTCAGTCTGAGTTTCCGCTTTGAGCACAAGAGATCTCTGGAAATGATCAAGGATCGTCTCCTGACGGCCGGTTATGATTTCCGCCTGGACGAAGGGGACGATGGACTGCTGTTGGACATTGACCCCAACCCGCGGGTGAAGATTCCCCGGCTTAATATCGTGCTGTTCGTCGTAACATTGTTCACCGTCTATTTTGTGCCGGTGTTCCTGCGCCACCTGGGCGCCGGAGCAACCTTCGGACAGGACCTCCGCAGCACCTTCGAGGCCCTCGCTGCCGGAGAGGGTTTGGTGTTCACAGTGGCTCTCATATCGATCTTGTTCGTTCACGAGATGGGCCACTACATCGCCAGCCGACGCAGGAACATCGTTACGTCATGGCCATTCTTCATACCGGCGCCAAACTTGATCGGCACCTTCGGCGCTATTATCAAATCGAAGTCGCCGTTCTGGAACCGCCGCGACCTGATTGAGGTCGGGGCCGCCGGCCCTATTGCGGGGTGGATTGTCGCGATAGTCTGGTTGTGCTACGGGCTGTCACAGTCGGCTATATTGCCGTTGGGTGCTTTTGGTCCGGGTGACATGGTGTTTTCTATGGATGGTGAGTCGATCCTGATGCGCGCTTTCACCTGGTTGCTGGTGGGGTCAGCGCCGCAGGAACACTTCTTCAAACTGTCCGAAGCGGCCTTTGCCGGTTGGGTTGGCTTGTTGGTTACTGCGATTAATCTGCTCCCTATCGGTCAACTCGACGGTGGTCACGTCATATACGGGCTGGCCCGCCGTCGCCAGCATATCATGGGAAAGGTATCTACCGCCGGCCTGGTGCTATTGGGTTTCCAATCACCGATGTGGTGGTTCTTTGCTGCCTTCGGCCTGTTTTTTGGGATGAGTCATCCGCCGACCCTGGACGATCGCCGTCCTCTCAGCCGGACGGCTACCCTGATGGGTTGGATTGCTCTGGGGATCCTGGCGGTGTCTTTTACGCCGGTGCCTTTTCGGTAGTGGTCGGCGCGGGAAGCTTGCTGATATCCATGTCACGGCCATAGGTGGCGCGGAAATCCACAGAACCGCTCCGCAGCAGATCAAGTAAGACATCCACAATCGCCGGGTCGAACTGGATACCCTTATACTTAATCAGTTCCGAAACCGCCTGCTCCAAATCGGCCCCCGTGCGGTAAGGGCGGTCGGACAGGATAGCATCCAGGGTATCCGCCACCGCCAGCAGCCGACCCTCAATAGGAATTCCTTCCCCTTTCAAACCGCGAGGGTAACCGGAACCGTCGTACCATTCATGGTGCGCGATGATATACGGCACCGCCGGGCGAAACAGTTCGATTCCGTCGATAACCTTGAGTCCGACCTCGGCATGAGTCTGCATCTTGAGACGCTCTTCATCGGTGAGTCGGTCCGGCTTATTGAGGATACTATCAGGTACCCCGAGCTTGCCGATGTCATGGAGGGTGCAACCCATTATGAGATGCTCAATCCGTTGATCTTCCCAGCCCATGTGCCGCGCCATCAACTCCGCCAGCCGGGTCACTCGGTCGGTGTGACCGGCGGTGTATTTGTCACGAGCTTCAATAGCGTTGGCCAGTCCCTTAATCGCCTGCAAGTAGGACATGCGCATTTCCTGATAATGGCGATGGTTGGCTATGGCCGCCGCAGCGGAGTTGGCCAGAAGCATCAGGACATCTATCTGCCCCGGTGTCAACTGATCAAAACGGGTTTCGATCAGAAGGTTGATGACACCATGAAAACAACGCCGGACGAAAATCGGTTGCGATATGGATATTCGCGTCTGACTGCATCCGTCGATGACGATTTCCTCTTTCTGAATGATCGGCTTGGTGCTTCTGGTATAAGTGAATCTGTCCAGAGTAGCGTTCTCGAGGACGACATCAAGGGGCGTCTCTGCATCGCCGGCGTACACTTTTCGCGCCGGTTCTTTGGACATGGGGTCGATCTCGATTATCCCG
Organism: bacterium; assembly: GCA_030612965.1. Lineage (GTDB taxonomy): Bacteria > Zixibacteria > MSB-5A5 > GN15 > FEB-12 > JAJRTA01. Next base: position 2,515 of record JAUWMW010000066.1, on the reverse strand, counting down.
ACTGCCCGAGCGCCCATTTCGTTCTTGCAGGAGCGAGCCACCATAGCCAGAAAGTCATCAATCCCCATCTCAGTATTGGCGGCCCCGACCACCTTCAGGAATTCCACCTGGCCTTTCAGGTGCAGGTTTTCACGGATAACCTGCTGATGCTCCAGACCACGCTTAATGGTAGCCTTCAGGAGCTCCAGTCGGAACGGCTTCATCAGGAAATCATAGGCTCCCTTACGCAGAACAGATATGGCTGTCTGCACGGTCGGGTGAGCCGTCATTAGGATTACGGTGGCGTCACTATGATGGGCCAGCGTGGATTCCAGAATCTGCACTCCCGTATACTCACCCATAACCAGATCAGTAAGCACCAGGTCAACGGAGTTCTGCTCGATATGAGTCAGAGCCTTGGCCGGGTCGGAGAAGGCGACGATATCGTACTTCTCAGTCGAGAGAGCCTCGACGATGATATTACAAATGTACTTTTCGTCGTCGACGACCAGGATACTTATGGGCTGATTGCCGGTCATTTCCACCTTTGCTTCCGTCATCATCACCTCTATCGGAAGATCGAAATGAAAGCCGACAAGGCCGTTGGCATCTGTCTAATAATTGGACTTGTGATGGAACTGTCTACAGGTTGGCGAAGTCATCCGCCTTATAGGACGACCTTACCAGCGGAGCGGAAAGCACCTTTTTGATTCCCGCCTTGAGAGCTTCGGCCCCCAGCCAGGTGAATTCGTCGGGGGGAACATAGCGAACCACCGGATGATGGTTCTTCGACGGGGCCAAATATTGTCCGATTGTCAGGATCGAAACATGGACGTCCGCCAGATCCTTGAACACTTCCAGCAACTCGTCGGTTGTCTCACCCAGACCAAGCATGAGTCCCGACTTGGTAATGATCTGCGAACGGACTTGAATATCTCTCAAGAGATGCAACGAACGTTGGTAATCTGCCTGAGGGCGCACCGATCGATACAGACGAGGAACTGTCTCCACGTTGTGGTTGAAAACGTTCGGACGGGCCTCAACGATGATATCGATTGCCTGGGGAGCGTTCCTGAAATCCGGGGTTAGTATCTCAACCGTGGCTGACGGCAGTTGCCGACGGATTTGGCTGACGGTCTCGGCGAAATGGGAGGCGCCACCGTCCGGAAGGTCATCCCGGTTGACCGACGTCACTACGACATGTTTCAGTTTCAACTCAGCCGCCGCGGCTGCCACCCGAGCCGGTTCGTCGGAGTCAACATCTCCCGGTCGTCCTGACTTGATGTCGCAGAAGCGGCAGTTGCGTGTACATAGGGGACCAAGGATGAGGAAAGTGGCGGTGCCTCGGTTAAAGCACTCGCCACGGTTGGGACAGTTGGCCGCCTGACAAACGGTGTTAAGCCGATAGCCGGACAGCAACCGATCAACCTGACGATACCCTGCTCCGGTGAAGCCGCTCACTTTCAGCCAATTCGGTTTTCTGGTCATGTTATTCACAGGCACTCCTGGTCGGGTAATCGGTAACTACCGTCCGATATCTCATGAGATCAAACGAGCCGTAGTTGACAGTTGTTTGCATCCCCTTCAGAACCAACAAGCTACCTAATAATATATGGGCTCAGGCCGATAATCAAGAGAAACACGGGAATTGGACGTAGAGGAGTACATACATGTCACGTCGGCTGATAATAACTACTTGTGTGATCATGATTGCGATGGCGACAACGATCCATGGCGCAGGAAAACAGCCGCCCCAGGTTGCCCCCCTTGAGAATACTGAACTCAAACAGCTTCGACCGTCGACCGGTATGGCGGCTGCCGATACCTGCATGGTCTCCCTTGCCGATTCTCTCGTCTGGATGATCGATGGCTGGGTCATCGGTGATGAACTCTACAAAGCATATCTCGACCCGGCGCTAAGCTGTTCCAACCCCTACCCGTTTACCATCACCGAAGTGCATATCATCATGGTTTTCAGTGACACGACGACGTTGATTTACGAAGGAGATGTTGAGGCGGTCGATTACTCGGACCCCGGCTGCCCGTTGCCGGATACTATAATCGCCCTCTCACCGACTTATCAGGATTTCGTGCCGTCGGCTGACGCCTACGACATTTGGGTTGAGATGGATCCACCGGTAGTCGTAAACGGACCATTTTTCGCCGGCTTCTACCTGGCCGGCGGAATCAATCCGAATGCCGCGCCTGCCCTGGTCACTGACGACAGCCCGCAGCTCTGTAAAGCCTTCAACATCTGGGATACGGAAATAGGCTGGGTCGATCTGGCCAATAACACGTATTACAGTTTCCCTGGTGATCTGGCCATGTACGTGGTCGGCTACACTGCCGGCGGCCCAACTCAGCCCGAACCGGAACTTACGCTCTTGTCGCCCGCCGACAACAGCACACTCTATGGTTCCAAAAGTCTTTGGGCGTGGGAATCCTCCGGTTCGCAGATTATAGACTATGTCTCTTTTGAATACGCCTCCACCGGAGCTTATGTCGAAATCGGTCGCGATTTCGACGGCGCCAGCCC
>JAUWMW010000242.1 GCA_030612965.1 bacterium | reverse complement strand
TGGTGGCGTAATATTGTCGCTCCACGAACAGAAGAAAAAGTACCAACGGAATATGCTGTTCGGACTAGGCATGTGTGTAATGCTCAGTCTGGGGTTTGGCTTGTGGGTTCGGTCACTTGACGGATCCACGCCCCGCTCCGCTTCGCCAACGGTAGTTCCGAATCTGGTGATACCGGATCGCGACCTGGTTGAGCCGTCCGAGAAACCGGCCATGGTGGCGGTTGGCGGGATCAATCCGTATGCCATCGCGCATGATGGCTTCCTCGGCTTCGTAAACCTTCGCCCGGTGTGTCAGGCGCCCGAACTGATCGCAGAACGGCCCGACGTATACGACCCGGACTTTGCCCCTTTGGGGATCGACAGCACGCCGTCCTTTTCGACTGTGGAGGGTGACGAAGAAGGGCTGTTTCTGCCGGAGGAATACACTATCGCAGATGCGTACTTGCCCCCGGAAAACGTTCGACCGCCGGTAACGCGGCAGGTACAGGTGGTGTATAAGCCTGACCCAGAGTATCCTTTCGTGGCGCGTGACGCCGGCAAGGAGGGCAACATCACCGTACTGGTCTATATTGACAGCGCCGGTGAGCTCACGACCTTTCCCGACTGGATCGGCGGCGAGGGGATTCAGACTCTCGAATACACGGTAGGCAGCACGCGCAGGATTGTCAATTATGCTGTCAAGGAAGAACCGCCCGGCTGGTTTTTCGCCAAGAACTTCCTCAAGGTGCTGCCGGAGTGGGTGTTTGCACCGAGCATACGCAACGGTAAGCCGGTCAGTTCGTTGTTACGCATCAAATATAACTTCTGTCTGGGAAGCAACTGTCTGCGTTACGAGTTGGAGCAGTTGGGATCTTGACGGCGTACCGCCATGCGCAACTCTTGCCCTGATTGCAGCAACTCGTCGGGTCACACCGTCAACGTCGGCGAGTCCCGACGAAACGATCTCTTAGGACAACCTCGAGACACCCAACAGCATAGGCAAACCCGGCGGGCTACTCGCCATCTTCGGCGAGCCGCGCCACACCGTCGAAAAACAGATCACCCGGCACCCGGTTGTGATCCGAGGCCGACCAGCCGAGTGCATGAGTCAACCGAACCAGCGTTCGGTAGAATCGGTAACGGGCGTCTATAGCCGTCAGTCGAGCCTGCAAGCTGTTGCGCTGGGCGTCCACCAGATCAATCAGCGGCATCCGGCCCGACTCATAGTCACCGATCAATGATTGAAGTTCTGTCAACGACAACTCCCCGGCCCGGACGTAACTCGGCAGGCTGGCCCCCAGCGTGACCAGTTCGTCCCAGCGAGTGAGTACTTCATGCATAACCCTGAGGCTGGCGTCGTCGCGCGAATACTCCTCCCGGCTCAACAGGGCTTTCTGTTTGCTGTGCTCGCGAAAACGATCAGCCCCCTGAAACAGCGGCAACCTGATCTCGGCACGAGCCCACCATCGGTCGTAATACTCCGGCAGACCGACGTCCTGATCCCAGTTCACGTCAGTGTAATAGTATGAAGCTCTGAGACCCATGGTCGGGAAGAAACGGGCGCGATTCTGCGCCAGCAGTTTTTCCTGCAGGGTTATCCGTGCTCGGTGGACATCGACCGTCGGACTATTGGTCAAAGCTTCACTCACCAGTAACTCGCTGACCTGCTCCTGGACCTTTTGATTGTCATAACGTGGGAACAGCCGTCGGTAGTCGCGCACCAGGTTCGGCTCGGCAAAGGCCGCTGTGTCCAGCGTCAGTTCGCTATGTCCGGGAAGATTGAACAACGAGTTCAGCAACACGCCGGCTGCTACCAGGTCGTTATCACCGCGAACGACTCTGGCGTCGGCCTCATGTCGATTCTGTTCCCAGCGAGTGACATCTCGGCCTGCGTCGCCCTCGATTTCTCGTCGCGTGAAAGCTAACTCCAGAAAGCGGCTTACCCGATTGCGATCTTCCTGGTATAGTCCGAGGGCTTCCCTCACTTGTAGATAGTTCAGGTAGGCCAGGGTGACAGCAAGTTCCAGATCGAGTTGCGACTGACGAAGGTTGATCTGTTCAATACCGCGACGCTGGGCCGCTGCCTGAATCGCTCGAATCGCCTCCAGTGAGAAAACGGTCTGGTCCAGATCGATCCCAGACTCGTAGCCTTCGGATGCTATAATATTGCTGCCGTCAAAGTGAGTGATCGAAAACCGACCATACAGATGAGGAAGATATGCGCCATAGGCTTGTTTTGCCGCTTGGGCAGATGCCTCCAGGGCGTCATATCGGGCCAGGTGGGAGGGATTGGCATCGATAGCTTGGCGCAGGGCATCGTTGAAACTGAAGTAGCGGCTGTCTTCACTCGGGGATGCACGGACAATCTGGACCTCACGCTCCAGCGTGGTTGGGATCGTGACGCCACACTGAGCAGCCGTTGCCTCGTTGATAGACAGTCCCGGAGGAACATCGAAAACCACCGGCAAGTCGGCCGGGGTGGCTCCCTCGATTATTTTCACCAACTTGACGGCGGCCATTCGAGCCTGCGGAATCACCGAGAACCCGCTGTTGCCGGCCAGCGCTCCGCGCCGTACCAGATAAGCCCCCTCCCATACAAATGTGGGCATCTTGTCCCGTTTGGTCATGGTAAAGAACTCGCGGATTTTGATGCCGTCCATTGCCCACATCGGAAACAGATAAACGGCGTCGACTTTCCCGGCCAGGCTGTGGTAGGCTTTGAAAAAGGCATAAGCGCCCTTGTTGTCGTACCCTTCTCCCATGACTACTTCAAAACCATGCTGCTTACCCAGCGACTGCAGTTTCGCCGTCATGTCATTTTGCTCATCGCCGGTAGGGAAATACAGTACACCGAGACGCCGCACATTGATCAGTCGGGTCAAGGCGTCGATATCACGCGCCAGTTGTATCGGGCGCGCCTGTACCGTGAGATTCGGAACAATCGGACGACCGCTTTTGTCCAGCAGTCCTTCAGCCGCTGGGTCGACTCGATTCAACGCCACGATCGGTTTGTCATACCCGGCCGCCAGCAGTTCCTCCACCACCCACGGTCCCAAAGCCACGACCATATCGGCCTCTTCGAGTGCAACCAGTTCGGCCGCCAGCAACCGACAACTGTCCCGCTTCCATTCGGCCGATTTGTATCCCTGCGGGATCGGTAAGATATCGAAGCCGTCCGGAGTTAACTGCTGTAGTTGGTGGCTGAATTCATCACGCAGGATGTCATGCTCGAGGCAGCGACCAGCCTCAAAGAACGCCAGGTTGATCCGTTTCTTCTGTTGAGCCACAGCCGTAAGCGTAAGAATCACCAGCCCAAGACATACCAGCGATATCAGACTATAAGTTTTCGAACTAAACATCGTATCCTATCATTTGGAGTTACTATTCATCGATGGGATAATAGTGAATTAGGTGCGACGGTTAAAGAAGAAATTGCGAAACCTGCCCGTACGGGATGATCCGTTGAAAAACATCCGTGTCCTGTCCCTTTGGTAGCTTCCCTAACAGGCGTTTGAAAAACGCATACACGCCTGTGGGCGGCGTGTGTCCACATGCGCTGCCAAGAAGCCCCGCTTGATCGGGCGGCTTTGACCGGACGGCAGATGTGGACATCTGCCGTTCACCTAATCTCTCTCTCGCTGTCTACCAACGAATTGAGATTGCCGTGTCGTCCGCGGCGGTGGACTCCTCGCGATGACGAGTCTTGGTATCTGCCGATGACAGAAAGGCCGCGACCCTGCGCGACAAGTCACTCAGCCGGTGCACGAGGACGTACACCAGCCACGAAAGCACGTTGTGACTGGTACGGTACCCCACCCAGAGCGTCAGCGTCGGG
>JAUWMW010000182.1 GCA_030612965.1 bacterium | reverse complement strand
CCCGTCACCGTTGTTGACATCGCCGGATGTCTCATCATCTTTGTCGCAGCCGGCCAGGATCACCACCAGGCCAAGCATCAAACAGAAGAATAGTTTTCGCATTTAAGCAACACTCCTATAAGTTTGTTTACTGTTGATCAGCAATGTCCGCCATTATACCAGCCCGGAAGCGATCTGTCAACGGCAAGTTCCATCGGACTTTCCCCGAAAAATCTACGGGTTGAACAGCAATATTTGGCATTTGTGGTCGGCGAACGTCCCCGTGCGCCGACATTCGGGGTGAACGCGCGCGCACTCTGTCATTCCCGCGCAGGGAAGCTTCCAAAAACTATCGGGCGGTGGTTGTTTCTTTGCTGTGGGCGGCAGACGTCCTCGTCTGCCCCTTGATTACCCTGGGTACGTCCTTCAAACGGGCAGACCGGGAGATCTGCCGCGCACAATGTCATGGGTTTTTGGAAGTCCCTATCGCAGAAATGACAGTGGTAGAATGACGCGCGTAGCGCGAAAAAGTGGCTTGCCACTCGATGCCGGATCAAGTCCGGCATGACAAATCGTTCCACTTCACAAAAACCCTAACCCCTTGATTCAATCTACATTAGCAGAAATCTTCAACCACTTCCGGGAAAGTCCTGCAAGTTCCAAAAGTGCATCAAAACCACTGCGGCGCTACGACCGACAACAACCCGATTGTCTCAACACTTGCCTGGAATTTGTTTGCACGTACGAATATCCGGTAAGTATAATAGACATTACAAACCACGCCCCGCAAAGGAGATACCAAGGTGAGTGACAGTTCCACAGAAGACGTTAAGAGCAAGACCAGCCTTTGGGGCTCGATCGTTACAATTGTTGCCGGCGTGCTGATCATCGGACTGACGGTGACCACTATCCACTATCGCGATTTGTACGTTCAGACACTAGACCGGCTGCGTTCTGTGGAGTTCCGTCGCCAGGCTCTTGAAGAAAATGCCTCGAACTTTCGGTTCCGAAAAGCGGATTCGTCGGCCTACGTGCTGCAGTTAGAACCCACCTTGACAGTCGCTGAGATCGAATTTTTGCAGCAAAAAGGGTTATGGGATCCGTACACCGATATTGCCAACGACCTGATCAATCACCCGGAGTTGATCTCGCTGGATTCCGCCGGGGAGGGCGAGGCGCCTGTCCTCATAAGGGAGGGTGTCTGCGTCCTTGGCCCGGATCGGGTGCTGGCTTTCTTTGAGCACGGCAACCGACAGGGAAAAATGCTGCTGTCCTACACGGTTTCAGATGATGGAGAAATCCGTTGGGAAGTCCAGGAGGCGGCGGAGTTGGAGTAGTGGACGATTTATCACGACTTCTCTTGACATATTCGTGCGTGGTAGACGTCCTCGTCTACTGCGTTCACCCCGATACGTAGTCGGCGCACGGGGACGTACGCCGACCACAAATACCAAGTATCGCTGTTCAACCCCGGTTTCCTCGGGAAAGTCCACAACTACTTCGGTGGTGACATGATTTCGACATTGTTGTATCATTATAGAATCTGAAATGTGAAATGGAGGAAACGGTATGGCTGGAAGAGTCTGTCCTATGTGGGTCGGCTACATCATGGCAAGTCCTTTGAGACGTCTCTTGCAGAATCCCGGGAAGATCCTCGGAGACTACATCGAGCCGGGTATGACGGTTCTGGATGTGGGCTGTGCGATGGGTTTTTTCAGCCTCGCGGCGGCCAGGCTGGTTGGATCGAACGGACGGGTTGTCTGCGTCGATCTTCAATCCGGAATGATCGAGTCCCTGAAGCGGCGGGCGGCTCGATCCGGGTTGTCGGAGCGAACAGACCCGCGCGTTTGCGGTGAGCACAGTCTTGAAATCAGTGATCTCGTCGGCCAGGTTGATTTCGCCCTTGCCTTCTATGTAGTGCACGAGGTTCCGAACGTCCCCGGACTCATGACCGAAATCTACGCCGTACTAAAACCGGGCGGAAGGTTCTTTGTTGCCGAGCCCAGGGGTCACACATCGGTTGACGAGTATGAAGCCACCGAGGCCGCCGCGCAAAAGGCTGGGTTTACGATTATCGGCCACCCCAAGCTTAGACGAGACCGGACAACCGTGTTTGTAAAGAATTAGATTACCGGGAGTGTCAATAGACTTTGCCCACGGTTGTGTTCGGTCTTGGTCCCGTTTCAACGGGGTTGTGACCCGACACCTAACTACAGGTCAGGCAAGGGCGGTAGACGTCCCGAGGTTGTCCCATAAGTTCGTTTCGCCGGGTCCTGAGATCGACGCAGTCGAGATTGTGACCCGGCGATCTTTTCAAACGGTTGCGAAGAGTACGCTTAAGGAACCGGCGGTTCTCACGACCTCCTCCGGATGTCGAAGGAACCACCGGAACATGCACTTGTGGGACAGCCTATCCTCGTTTGCCCCTGTGCTTCGACTGCGCTCACCTATGACATCCACGTGGGGCACGAAGACGTACACCACGTACAAAACTCGTGTCGATCTCTCTCAAAAAAAGACCGCCCTCTGTAGGGCGGTCTTGGAACAATCGTCGTCTTAACTAGAAATTAATGGTGGTCATGGTGTAGAACCACACACCCGGATCGGTGTCCCTTTGACCGCAGGCAGCTTCGGTGAAGTCGTCGTCGCCCAGTAAGACGGACGCGCCGCCCTGCAGATGGAGGCCCGGAATAACGGTGGTGGCCAGGGTGGCGTCAAGCTCAATGCCGACCTTGTTGGACGTGATAACGGTACCATCGGATTCGCGAATGAACGTGTAATCCTTGGTTGTGGAGAAGAAATGCGCATCCAGTTTGGCTTTCCAACCCTCATACGGATCTGCAGCCACTCGGAGCATGATGTCCTTTAGCCCGGCGGATGCATACGGCTTGCCCGCTTTGGCGCCGTCGGTGAAGTAGTCCATAAGGCCATTGAACTTGTGCCCGCCGATGTAGAGGTTGTTGTACGCTTTGAACTCATCGTCGGTGGCGTCATCGTCGCCGGAGGTGTAATCGATACCTGCCCCGACACGGCCTTTGAACGGTGCCTCGAAGCTGTATCCCGCTTCAAAGGCGAACATATAGGCGCCGATATCGATCTTGTCTTTGTTTGTGCCGATGAACGGGTCGTACAGTCCCCGTGGTTTCTGACCAAACTGGTACACGCCGTTGAGTTCGAAGTCGAGATTGTAATCGTCATAGGTGCGCTTGCAGTAAGTGCCTATGTTCAGGCGGTCCAGCCGGTTGATGTTGTACCAGTAACCAGTGGTATCGGCGTCGTACTCGTAGAAGAAGAACAGATCGGCGTTGGCTTTCTTATAGGTAGCGTAAACACCGCCGATGTCGAAATCGGCGGCGTAGTAGGCGTTATTGAGTTCGATAGCTTTCAAACCAAAGCCGGTAATCTTGAACTTCTCGTGGTCGTACCAGCCCATGCCGCCTTCCCAAACACGACCCACGTTGTGCCAACCGCAAGCGCTAAAGACACGCTGGTTGCCAAAGCTCATCTCAAACCGTCCGGCCTTAAAGCCCAGGCCGTCGACCAGAAGTCGATCAATCTGGTAGTATGCCTGGTGCATTCCGACGTTCTTACCATCGTTCAACTGGCCGGAAGAGCGCTTGCCGAACTGATCGTAACCACCCATGGTGCGGCTGTCCTGAAACTGAACGAAGACATGGGAGTTGCCGTCCACGATTGCATGGACATTGAAACGGGTACGCAGCACAGCCCAATCCTGAAAGGTCTTAGCCGTGTCGAAATCCTTCTTGCTGAGTTCCTCGCGAAGTCTGATTTGCCCGGAGAACTCAAGTTCGGTGTCGGCGCTCACCGGAACAGTCACCGCAAATAACACGGCAATCACAATAAGTCCCTGAAAAAACCTCTTCACCTGTACTCCTCCTTATTCTGGCGTTTCATTCCTATTGACCAACTTTCTGGCAGCGCACCGACTACGGCGCCGGTATACCGCCCGCTAAATCAGGGGCGATGATAACTTCTGCATGAGTTTCAGGCAAGCAAAAAAAGCAGATATTTTGCGCCACCAGGCGGCTTGCCCGAGAATTCAACTTGACGCACAGTTTACTATCATGTAAAATGATTACGAGATTCGTACGTCTATTTTTTGTGGGAGATGATTATGAAAGAGAACAGCAAGGTTAGCGCCTCTCTACTGGGAGCATTCCTGTTTCTTGGTTTGATCGGCATGGGCTATATGCTGGGAAGCGCGGCAATTGAATTCAAGCAGTTTGAGCGTTCGGTGACCGTAAAAGGCCTGTCTGAACGAGAGTACGAAGCTGACATTGTGATCTGGCCTATCCGGTTCACCGTCGCCGGAAACGATCTGGAATCTCTTTACCGGTCAATCGATGCAAACAGCTTGATGATTTACGATTTTCTCATTGCCAACGGCATCGACTCCTCGGAACTGTCGACGTCGTCACCGTCGATCACAGACAAATCGGCACAACGTTTCGGCAACAACACAGAAACTCAGTTTCGCTTCACAGCCAGCCCGTCAGTCACCGTCTATTCCGTGAACATTAGTACCGTTCAGACCGTCATGAAAAAACTGTCGCAGTTAGGAAAGCAGGGAATTGTGTTTACAGGCGGTGGTTATCAATCATCGGCTGAGTACATTTTCACACGGCTAAATGAAGTTAAGCCGGACATGATTGAGGAAGCCACGAGAAAGGCCCGGGAAGTAGCCCTGAAATTCGCAGAGGATTCGCAGAGTTCTCTCGGTAAAATCAAGAGGGCATCCCAGGGACAGTTTAGCATCTATCCACGCGACAAGACCAACCCGCACATCAAGAAGGTACGCGTGGTTACCACCGTGGTGTACTATCTGACGGATTGACGTCAAGGCCGTTCGAGTCATGGGTAACCGGTGGCCCTGATCTGTGTCCGTCGTGGCCGGGTCGGAGCCTAGGGACTGTTGATAAAGTGCTTTTGGCGTGTTGAGGTGGGTCTTGTCCGCC
>JAUWMW010000354.1 GCA_030612965.1 bacterium | reverse complement strand
GCCTGGATAGAAGTATTCTACAACCGAATTCGTCGTCATTCTACTCTGGGATACATGAGTCCAGTTGATTTTGAAGTAAAGAACAGTTATGCTTAATAAACTGTCCACTAAAACGGGGGAAGATCAGTTTCGACCTACGGGACCTACTGCCGCACTTTCTTCAACTCCCGGAGCACTTTCTCGGCGGTGATGGGCAGTTCTTTGATCTGGATGCCGATGGCATCGTAAATGGCATTGGCAATAGCGCCGATCACCGGCAAAGTCGAACCCTCGCCGACTTCCTTGGCCCCAAACGGTCCCGCCGGCTCATAGGATTCCACCGTGCAGCTATCTATCGGAGGCACATCCTTGGCCGTTGGCAGGAGATAGTCGTGCAAATTCGGGTTTAGGATATCACCATTTTCACTGAAGAGCATTTCCTCAAGCAGAGTCTCCCCCAGCATCATGGCGATAGCCCCTTCGGCCTGTCCCTCCACGCCCATCGGGTTTATCGGAGTGCCGACATCATGGGCGTCAGTGAACCTGACCACCTTCACCTGACCCGTCTCAGTATCCACCTCTACCTCACAGACACAGGCTGTAAACGAGTAGGCCGGCGAGGTTCCGACGGTGGCGCCTTTGAAATTTCCGCCCAACCCTTCCGGCGGTGCGTAGTGCCCTCGACCGACGAGCGGTCCGTTCTCGGAAAAGTACCTGGCCGCCACCTCGTGCCACGGCACACTCCCATTCTTGTTCTTTGTGTCAAAGACGCGGTTTCCCCGGAACTCAATCTGTTCGGCCGGCAACTCCAGCAGTTGCGAGGCTGCGTCCATCATTTGTCGTTTGATATCCTCGCCCGCCCGCATAGCCGCGTTGCCACCCATCAGGGTCACGCGCGATGAATAGGAACCGAATCCCAATGGCGTGGCGTCGGTGTCGGCGTAGACAATCTTTATCCGATCATAGGTGATGCCCATGGCTTCAGCCGCGATTTGCGACAGGACGGTAGCCGACCCCTGCCCGATCTCAGTTTCACCGGTGTACAGTATCGCCGTGTGGCCATCCTCGCTGATTCTGATGATGGCGTTGGAATGCGGAAACTTCGAGCGATAGATCGGGTAACCAGCCCCGCTCACGAAACCGCCGCAGCCGATACCGATCCCCTTGCCAAAGGGAAGCTTGCCGAACTTGTCGTTCCAGCCGCTCTGCTTGCGGACTTTTTTCAGGCACGCTTTGAATTCACAAGAGCCAATATCGAGATCGTTGATCGTACGCATATTGGGTTCGGTAGCGTTCTTCAGACGCACCTCTATCGGATCGAGACCCAACTCCACGGCTAACCTTGTCATCAGACTCTCAAAAGCGAACCTCGGGTGAGGACAACCATGACCGCGCATAGCGCCACAGGCGGGAAGGTTGGTGTTCACGCGAAAACCGTCGTACTTGAAATTGGGCAGCTTGTACAGCGTGGGAACCATCGCCCCGGCGTAGTAGACGGCCACCACACCGTATGAACTGTACGCTCCACCCTCAAGCACACACTTCTGCTGCACGGCGGTGATACTACCGTCTTTCTTCATACCCATCTTCATATCGACGATCTGTTTATGTCGACCGCGACAATGGTGGAACATCTCCGAACGAGTGTAGCGCATCTTGACCGGCTGACCGGTTTCTTTCGCGAGCAGTGAAGCGCAGATCTCCAGCGGGTTGACCTCGGCCTTGCCGCCGAAACCGCCGCCGCAGTGGGCGCCGATGACCCTGATATCGCCATCGGGCATGTCGAGAATCC
>JAUWMW010000060.1 GCA_030612965.1 bacterium | reverse complement strand
GGCGTTGCAGCGAATCTCGCAGAAGTGGAAGCGGCCGATCAAGGATTGGGTCGCAGCCCTGAACCACTTCAGCATTATGTTCGAGGGAAGGATCTAACAACCGTGAACCGGTCGCTTACACAGAATTCCGTACACTCCCTCGGCCAACGCCATGGTTTCATTCCCGGCGGCGTCGGTGAAGGTCCTCCCTGAGTTGAACGGTTCGCGTTCGGGGAAGAACAGCAGCCCCCAATCGGGGCGATAGATATCCAAACGATCATCAACGTGGCCGTCGGAGTACTTCTGACCGTACGCGTTGTACTGATCCAATCCAAGAATCTCCAGATAGCTCTGGGTAAGTCCGCCTGATTCCTGGTAGTCTCGGCTGGAATCAGACATCTCCGCACCTGGCAGACCTTTCCACACGGATATGTTCAGGTCTTCAAGCTCCACGCCCCTGCGAACCGCATAGCAGTTGCGCCACATAAGTTGCCACGACTGCTGAATGTGATCGGGGTTGTTGTGGCGAAGTATGCGCAGGACCAGGGAGTCACCGTAGTAAGTCTGGCTGAGATCTCCGATAATAATCGTATCCTGTGTTCCCGCACGCGCGACTTTCATCCACGCACCGAGAGCACGATACCGGCCCTTTTCGGAATTGAAGACGACATAGTGCAGATTGCGTTCAGCATCGTTAAACCACTGATAGGCCGACCTGTCAACTTGTGTGACGTGGACTCCGGCGATTCGCTCGCGAGGTCCGATATGCGGATTCCTCGGGTCGACCATCATCAAAGCCAAGTCCGCCGTGATCCACTCACTCTGGTCTCTCTCTTCCTCGTAGATGAGCAAATCGATCACCGAGTCGTTAGGACCAAACTCACCGGGATAGCCCAGATCAAAAACACGACCGCTCGCAAACCCGTAGTCACGCACGAAACTCATGCTGCTGTCCGGAATCGATCCCGGCCCTATCCCGGTTTGGAGGAAACGCCAATCGGCCACCTCAACCGTATCCCCCTTGGTATCGTCAGCAGTTTCATCCTCGAACCAGATGCGGGCGTGGGTGATACGTGTCCAATCGGGAGTTCCGTCCTCATCGACCATCTCATCCAAAGCGGCGGTGTCTCGGATGGGAATGCGATAGGTCCACCAGCGACGTTCCACCGGAACATCGGGTGGCCAGTCAGAATCGGGTACGCGGAATGAGTCGGATTCGAAGTCGATCACATAGGAGAAGTAGGAGTTGATCACACAGAACCCATGCCCCGATAAGGCTTCGGCGTCCGGCCGACCCTGCGTGGCTGGGTCATCGAGGTTTCCTTCAGTGCCGTTGAGCCATTCATAGCGTATTGATTCGTCGTCCCAATCGATGCTCTCGCATTGGCCCGGCGGCAGCGGGCACTTGCCGTCACCGAGGAAATACCAGTTGTCGCCGTTGGGGTCCGGACTGGCCTCGGGATCATAGAATGGTTCATCCTGATCGCGCAGCAGATCAAGGCCGACGTCTTCCTCTTCTTCGCAGGAGCCGTTTCGGGCACCGGTACCGAGACCGTCCTCAGATGCGGCCCAGCCGTCCCCGTTGATGTCTTCGCTGATGCTCCCGAACTGAAGGTGCATTCGACCGCTCGTAGCGCGTGCCCTGAGTTCGAAGTACTGGGTAGTGTCGTGAATATAATAGCCATAATCGCCGAGATAGCAGGTGACACCCGCCCACGATTTGAGACCGACGGCAACGGTGTCGATAACCAGATCGTTGTTGAGAATAGCAGTATCGGTCGTGTAGTGCCGGGGACGGAATATCATGCGAAAGGTACGCACGACTCCCTGACCCTGAGCGGCTTCTCGATCCCAGACGTCCTCAACCCTGACCAGATCGCGCGGCGTGTGCCAGAGTAGCTGGCCCCTGACGTAGTTGTCCTCAAGTTGTGCCGGCCTCGAGGACAACTGCCAATCAGTACGTATCGTTGGAAGAACCGGATCGTCTTCTGTCACCTCCCACCAGGACGGGTCAATCAGCGAATTGAACCCATCTCCGCTGCAACCGATTACCAGCAGACCGAACAAAGCCAACAACACCGGTAGTCGTCTATAGATCATGATCTTTCCTTAACCTGTAACATCATTGTTGGGTGCTGTCTGGCGACTCGCCTGACAGCCTTTGGTTTGTATAGCAGGTTTCGGGCGGGGTCGCCCGAAACCACCATTGGTCGAATTTGCGCCAGGTGCTACGCATAACGCTTGATTCTTCTTATACCCAGAAATCTGAAAATCGCCGTGCTTGCTGCGAGAACAACACCCATCGCCACAATGAGAAGGATCGTCATCTCGTCAACCTCGTGGGCCGGAAGAGCCAGGTCCAGTTTGTAAAAGAACAACGACACTAACATTCCAAAACCCCAAAAAACCAGCATGGCCACGGGGTGGATGCCGAAATCCTGTTTCTTGAAACGGTCCGTACTGAACTCAGCAAACGTGGCCGAATACCAAGTCACAAAGATAGATGCGAGGATGACATTCAAGAGCAATAGCGGCAATCGCCAAACCGTTTCCAGCAGGGCAAGGTCGGCCGAAAGGCCGATGAGCACTCCCCAGAACGGAAGCAGCACGGCCAATGAAACACCGAATGTGATCTTGGCCCGCGCGGACAAGTACCCGGAGATTGAAGGAGCCAACTGCTTAATGACCAGAATGTTGTTTCGCTCCTGCCCAATAATGTTAACGAACAATCGAGAGACTATAAAGGTGGACGAACAATACAACACAAAAAGCATGGGATCAGCCACCGCCGCATGCCTCCAGTTGGCGATCAGAACAAGAAAGACCACGAAAACAAAGGCGTTGACCAACATGCGCGGTCTTCGAACCAGCGCCACGATGTCTTTGACCAAAAGCGTCCGAATATCCAGAGGCAAGAACCTCAAGAGCCGGTTCAGATTCATAAAACTCAGCCATGCCGCGCTCCGTTTTACGCGAGCGGTCATGTCATCGGCTTGAAGGTGTATCCGATCAAAAGCCTGGCCAAAAGTACGCACACACACTTTCGACAAAAACATCACGAGCATGCCGCCTGCCGCCAAGCTCAGAGCATATTGTCCGATGCCCCAGGGTCGCGACACTATATTATCCATCATGGACGAAAAAGAAACCACTGACATCTGCAGATCGGACCATTGCCATATCGACATTGTCGCAGATCCAAAGAAGCCGTCCTTGTACAGTCGAATGGCGATTCCAAAAAGCCCGACCGACACCAGGAAAATAGTGATACAAATTCCATCGGACCCACGACGAGGCAATCGCTTTGCAATTGACAAAAACGCGTTGGCACCTAAAAGGCCAACAGCGAACAATAAGACTGCGGTCAATATCACCATGGCCACCGTCCAGACCGTCGACCAACCCAGAGCGAGAAACATCAGGCACGTGAAGGGACAGATGACATAAAGATAAAACGACAGGATCGTCATGTACACGTCCATGACGCGAAAGTGCACAAGGTCCTCCATCACGATTGGGTAGGACAGGAGTTGTTCGTTTTCACTGATAGCTAACTCATAGATCAGATTGGCGCCGATGAACAGTCCGACGTAGAACATTAATATGGCCGCGCCATTGATGATAAGGTGGTGGTAGCGAACGAGGCTCTGACCAATCTGGGTGGCTTCTCCAAAATCACTCAATGTCAGCAGAGGAATAACACACGTGACGCCCACCCACACCAGTGCCGTCACGATCTTGAGTATTATCGCCGTCTTTGTCGAGAACAATGTTCCCCCGAAGAGTCTGGCCAGGACACCCTTGCGAACTCCGCTGAGCAATTGCAGTTTCAGAAGCAACAGAGCGTTGTGAGGCGGTTTGGACACTTTCTCTCTCCGAGGTAGTTAGCCGCCAAGCAGCCGTGAATAGAAACTCTCCAGATTACCCTGGCCGTCCGAATCCTGAAAGTGCTCTCGCAAATGATCCTGCGTGCCGTAGAACAATTGCTGCCCCTCATTAATGATCAGGATTTCATCGGCCAGTTGTTCGGCGATATCAAGCTGGTGAGTGGCCAGCATGATAGTGGCGCCCTCCGACCTGAGTTCTCTCAGGCAGTCCTTGAGCGTCTTGACGCCAATTGGATCCAGGTGGGCGGTCGGTTCGTCCAGAAGCAGCAAGCGAGGTTGATTGATCATGATTGAGGCAATAGAGATTCTTTTCTTGAGTCCGGAGGAATAGTCACTGGTGGTTTTCTCCCTGGCTTCAGTGATACCGAATCGCTCCACCAACTCATTGACTTTACTCGTCAACAGGGTTTCATCCTCTATGCCATACATCTGACCGATATAGAAGAGGTATTCCCACGCCGTCAGGTACTCAAGCAGATTCACGGTCTCCGGCACAAATCCTATCTTGCGCTTGATTTCCCGCAACTGATCGGCCTCTGTCCCGAACACATCAATCCCGTCAATGAGCACCTGCCCCGAACTTGCCTGCAGCATGGTCGACACCAACCTCAGCATTGTCGACTTACCGGCTCCGTTGTGGCCTAACAGAGCCAGGATGTGACCATTCTCCACGGCAAAGGATAGCTCATTGACTGCATAGGTCTTATGGTCGTAGCTCTTGGAGAGACTAATCACCTGCAGCATACTACTTGACCGTTTGCTATGGTCCTTTCTTCGTTATTGCGAGTGACACGGGTACCCCACGCCACTTGAGACGGGTGCCCCGACCCCAACTTATTCCGGTGCGGAGAACAGGCGTGGTTGGCTTTCACCGAGAGGATGGATTCGCAAATCGGAGCCCGGACCATAGCCGTCAAGCGTGATCTCCTGATACAGGCCCGGATCAAGCCCGGCTGGACCGACACTTACGGGGCTGTCGAGATAGCGACCCCACCAGTCAAACCGGTGGACGCCATGGCAGTCAGAGACAAGAATATGCGTTTGGCGTGGTGTGGATGCAGAAGCGGGCTCCTGCTCAATCGTGATTCGATTGGGAAACACCAGGCGAGCCGGCGCCGCGGAGTTGACGTTCACATTCTTGCCGAAGGCGCCAAATGAAAAACGCAAGCGCCCGGCCTTGTTGAGTGCAATAATCCGGTGGTTGCCCCAGTCAGCGATAAAGATGTTTCCGTCGTGGTCGACGGCAACACCCTCGGGGCTGTTAAGACTGATGGACCCATCGATCGCGAAGGTATCGGCGGTGTGTCCATCGGTATAACTCAGCAGTCCGTGGGTCAGGCGAGCATTCACGGCCAGGAATCGATCATTGATTGAATCGTAGGCATAATCTCTCACGTCGCGATCGCTGTCGAAGTCGCTGACGAGCCGGGAGGGAGGCGCCTCCGATTTCCGGTGAGCTGCCAGTTTGAAACTGTATGAGCCGTCATGAAGATGGGTGTATCCGAACGGATCGTCTGATGAGCCGGCCGCCATTGGATCGTAGCTGACCACTTTCGCCATTACCAGCTTGCGGTCCGCGTATCCCGGTTCGTCGGATGTAAACCTAACGAGCGTGCGATAGAAGCCAGGCTCCATTATCTCCAGAGAGACGGTATCGTTGGTATTGATATCAGCGTCGAGAATGATGTATCGACCACCGGCTGAATCCTTGCAGATAATCCTGGCGCCATCCTTGAGGCACTCGGCCCAGCAACTGTCGGGTCGCAGGATATTGCCGTCGGCATCGACAATTTGCATTCTTCCGCGCCACACTCTCTCAAGGTGAACCGAATCAGGGATGAGGGCCTGCGCCAGAGCCAACAGAGGACCCTCTTCGCACGAACGAGAAGTGGGAAGCAGCCACAATTTCGGCAGGCCGAACACGGCAAAATCCTCGCGGCTTTCCTGCGCAAACTTATCTCTAATGAGCTTCTTGTCAGACATATTCTCGTAAAGCACGGTATCAGGTCTGGAGCCGCTCATATCCACCGAAAGGATGTCCGGACACACGACGTCTTGAGTTCCGGGGATGTTCAGGTCAGCGTCCGGATTACTCGTGAAATAGTCCTGGTATTCGTCCAACATGATATTGGCGCTGCTGAGGAAGTTGCGATACTCAGGAGGTTCCCCGGCCGATTCTATGACACTTGTGACCTTCTGCATAGCGGCGAATACCCTGGTCTTGATCGAGTCCGGGGTGTCCTCAGAATGCCAGTCTCTAAGATTCATACCGTAGTAGTACAGTGCCCGAACGCTTTGGTAACCGGAGATCAAGTCCTTAAGAAGCGATTCCGCCAGTTCGTATTTCTCAGCTTTGTACAAGGCGTACGCCTGAACGTATTTCGCCTCACCGCGGTAGTCGCCTTTCACGGAATCAAGAACGGTCGCTGCCGTGTCAAAGGTGGCAAACCGCTTATGTCCTCCGAGCGCCTCAGCGTGCAGGGAAATCACCAAACCTCTGAAAAAGAGGGACTCATTGTAGCTCAGGGTATCCGCTCTGGCAGCACAAGGTGAGGCGCCGGCGGGACGGCCTGAAAAGCTTCCCTGACTCGGCCGGTAGACTCGCAGGTCGAAATACCTGCGCAGGGCCGCGGTGCATTTGGTACGGGGAGTGCCGACAATAGACGCTGCAATGCGAATGAGGAACTTCACGTCCTCCCGGCCCAGCGTCGCCAACTGCTGGTCGGAAATCGACTTTCCTTCGGCAATACCCAGCAGCAAATACTTGTGTCTGGCCCTGGTTACTAACTGTCGCAACCGGGCGTCACTGTTGAAACCCGCTGACTGAACACGATCCTCAAAATTCTCAAAGCTCACTCGGGCATCACGGAGCGCCTTGACCACCTGATTGTGAAGCATGTTATCGACGACAGCCAAGTCCAGGAAGGCACAGCCGCGAAAGTACTCAGCTTCCGGAATGAGTGGCGAGCCGGCAGTGTCCAAAGAAGCGGCTGACTCAAAGTAATCCACGGCCTCCGTAGGCAACGCCTGAGTCAGCGAGATGGCTCCTCTCCGAAAGACTCTATCCCGGTAGCCGAAAGAGCTTGCGAGGGATCCCAACACCGCATCGTTGAAACCCTCCGGGGCTTGCAAGTAAATCTCCAGTTGTACCAGAGCATCGCAATACCGATTGTACTCAAGGGCAGCACGGGCATGACTGTCACCGGAAAGTGAACCGGCCGTCGAATAGTCGACACTGTCATAATAGTCTTTGGCTTGATTCGCATTCCCGACAGCGCGATGCAGACGGGCCAGTTCATACATCGCATCGGCGGTCTTGGTTGCAGCGAACCGCTGCGGTGGAGAACCAGTATCCAATAGCTGGTGCGCTTCGGAGAACCTGTCGCGGGCTGTCTTCAGGCGATCTCCCAAAGACAGAACCTGTGCTTCGTCCAACGCTCCCCTACACAGTAGATCGTATTTTTCAGAGATTATCAGTCGCAATGAGATCTCACCGACCATCAGTTTGGCGTAGCCACCAAGCTGATTCTCAGCGTCATCGGGGACGCGGTCGAACCAGAGCAACGACGAATCGATCTGTTGGCCGGCGCCGGAAATCTCGGCCCGGCGATGGTGGCACCATCCCAGCATATAAGCGATCTTCGGCATGAGCTTCTGGTACTGCCGGCCGAGCGCGAGGTCATTCTGCAGAGCATCCCTCACCCGGAGATAGGGCTCGGCGGCAGCAATCAGCACGGGTTCATCACATCGCGCTGCACCGAGATCGTAATTGGCGCCAGCCGTCTCCACAGTGTCAATCGCGAGGTACTTCTCCGGTTGCGCCGCACAGTTATCCGCAACCGACAACCACACCACTGCTGTTGCCAGTAGATATAGTCCTGTTCGCTTAAACCCGTTCATAGTGACGCCTTTTCACTTACGGACTTCCGTGGCAAATGTGACTGCCAGATACATCACCACTCAAGAGCTCTCCTGAAGGCTCCGAAATTACAGCCTTGCCAAACCCGGTGTATTCTATACCTGCTAATGTCACAGTGCTCGTAGCCCGGAACGATCGTCAAACGCGAATCGTCAAAGGTCAACCTCGACATAGCAGCGTTGAATTCCATGTAGATAGCACCCTCGAGGCATCCACCCTCGTAATTCCACCCCTTGACCGCCCTGACGATCCGTTCCAGAGCCGCCGGTTGACCGCCATCTTTCTTGTCGTAAATGTCGATGACTTTGCCGGTTTCGTCTATCTTCACTTTCATCCTGACGTAGGCGGTCGGGAATCTCTGCACAAATCGGCACCAGCGCAAGGGCGTGCTGGTCGACATGTCGATCTGAAATACACATCGGGTTTCAACCTTAAGCTTTATGCCGTTCAGACCGGCCGTAGCAAAATCAACAATCGAGGTATCCCGATCAACGCAGTCCGACAGCAGCCTTGCGGCACGCTCCTCGTCGCCGCAGCCGGGGAACACCAGAGCCAGGCATATTCCTACAAGCATAGCTGATGCCAATAGATGTAATGACCGGTGCCTGGCTACCATTGGAGATCCACCTCATTATCGTTCCGCTGATTCACCGTGATCACATCCAGCGGTCCTGCTTCGAGCAGGCTGAGCTTCAGGGTGAATCCTTGCATAACATCCTTGAACACAGCGGACAGACTATCCTGTAGCGCCTCGACGTCGCCATAGTTCAGATCGCCCGGGCACCTGATAACCGTCAGGACGTCCTTGCGAAGGCACCGGCCATAGGTATCATAGAAACGACCGAGTTTCTCCCGGAAAACCGGCAGCGACACCGGGACAACGTGTGACTGCGGAAAGCCCTGCCGCCAGTCCTGATGGAAAATGGTATTATCCAGCCACAGTACACTGTCGACGCCGACCATTTGCAGGAGAATCTGGGCCTCGCCCATGTCCTCAGTCGCCACTGTCGCGTAGTAAGCCTTTTCACCACCCTCGTCTTTGATTCCGATATTCACCAAAAAGAAAAGGAGCAGGATGAAGAACATATCCATCATGGGGAACAGCATCAACTTCCGTTTCTCGTATCTGAATCTCTTGAAAGCCATATCTCAGTCCGGTGCCGTTATCTGGTCACCAATCTTACCCAACCAATATTGCCCTGAAACGGCACACACTGCCGGGTAATGTAGTTAACTATTCTGGTCTTGGTGTCGCGTGTGACCTGTACGTGTATGACAGCTTTTTCACCTACACCTTCGCTTTCGGTCCCACGAACCGACCTGGCGAAATCTTCGATCTGTTCGCGGATCAACCGACAGGGTTGCAGTTCATCAAACTGGTCTGCGTCCATCAGATCCATTGAGAGCGCGTCATCGTCAGGGAAGCTGGCGGTATCTCCTACCCGGCCGCCCTCGGCATCGAAGAATTCCACCATAAGACAATCAGGCAACCTGATCCCCTGCGGATCGTACTGGACCGGTGCTCGCTTTATCACAATAGAGAACGTTTTCGGTAACGAAGGACCCGTGTAGTCTGTCACGCCCCAGGCAACGGAAATCACAAGACCGAATATGATCAGCATGAAGACGACGTCAATAAGACTGACGATATCCAACTCTTTCCTGGTTCTCAGTTTCCGAAACGGCATTGCAAATTAACTACTTTTCTTATCTGACTGGGCAGCAGGCTGGTCCCAGGTATCCTTGATGCCATGTTTGAGCCGATCTACGAAGTCGGATGCGAACAGCACCCATATAGCGTGAACACGTTCCAGCTTGTAGTTGTACCAGTAGTAGGCCAGCATGAAGATGATACCTACTATCAAACCGCAGATGGTAGTGTACAGAGCCTCATGAATCCCTTTGGCCAATGACTTCAGCAGTTCCTCACCGGCGAGAGAACGCACCATGATTTCCCTGAAGGACATGCTAATGCCGGTAACGGTACCGAACAGACCGACTAAAGGAGCCGTGACACCGAGCGCCCATAAGACATCGATAAAACTCCGTTTACGTAAATCCTCTTCCTCGGCCATGATGCGCACCTCCAGCGCGTCTTCGATATCCTCGGGCTTTTTCAGCGCTGCCACCGCCGACAACAGTATACGCACGGTCGGGATATTCCTGAACCTACCCCGAGCCTTGCGATACTTGACGGTAAACTCAGGCAGCGGTATTGAATCCAGGCGGCCCAATATACCCTTGAAGTGCCGCCGCATCAGACGGGTCTTAACGAGCTTCTTGATAATGGCGACCCGATCCGGATCCAGACCACTGAACTCCTCCTGGTCCATTACCGCCTTGCATTCATTATAACCACCAAGATCCTTGTCTACCAGGAAAACCTTGGTCGATCGCAGCGTCCTCCCTGTTCTGAATATCCAAACAAAGATACCCAGGAAGAAGAAGGCAGCTATCGTCGAGAAAGCCCACTGGCCCATAGTTGATGATTCATGCCAGGCCGTCAGGCTTCCTTCTTCCAGGATATCGACTTTGGCCAGCAACCACAAGAACCAGTAACCCAGCGACACAGGAGTTGATGCATCGCTGCCGGACCTTGGCCGCCATTCTACGGTACCCGTCCAGTTAGCCAGAACAGCGCCCCGATAGGCACTCACCTTGAAGAAGTGCTGTTCAGTAGTATCCAAACCCTGAAAGAGATAGGAGTCTCTCCCGATCACCGTCTCCTTCTGCGCTGGTTCGGGCTCAAAGGACGGGTTT
>JAUWMW010000127.1 GCA_030612965.1 bacterium | reverse complement strand
CGCCTGAAGTTCGACGAGTATCGGACGGTTGCCCTCGACGATCCCGGCCACAACAGAACCGCTACGAGGTTCATCGGAGTGGCCGGTGAGGAACAAGGACGACGGGTTGGCAACCTCAATTAGACCGCGCTCGGCCATCTCGAACAGACCGATCTCAGCAATGGATCCAAAGCGATTCTTGGTGGCGCGCAGCATTCGGTAGAGATGCGATGAATCCCCCTCGAAATAAACCACCGTGTCGACCATGTGCTCAAGCACTTTCGGTCCCGCTACCATCCCTTCTTTCGTGACGTGCCCGACCAGAAAGAGCGCCCAGCCACCACTCTTGGCTAACGTAATCAACCGGTTGGCCGCTTCGCGCACCTGCGCCACGGTGCCCGGCGGCGAATCGAACATTTCGCTGGCCACAGTCTGCACAGAGTCGATGATCACCACCTGATGTTCGTTGACGCCCACCCGTTCGATGATTTGTTCGAGGCTGCTGCAGTTCACAACGGTGATGTTGTCCCCTCTGACGTGTAGTCGGTCGGCGCGTCGCTTGATTTGTGGCAGTGATTCCTCGCCGGTGACGTACAAGACTCTCAGCCCCTGCTGCGAGTATGCTTCGGCGGCTTGCAGCACCAGGGTGGACTTGCCGATCCCCGGTTCGCCACCGAGCAACACAGTCATTCCTGCAAGTAGCTGTCCGCCCAGCACCCGGTCAAACTCGACAATGCCGCTGGCGAAACCGGATTGTCGGTCGATAGTGACCTCGGACAGTCGTTGGGCCACGGCCATCGGCGCCGCGCCGCCGCGTGCGGTACTCGTGGGTACTCGTTCCTCAATAAGGCAATTCCATTGTCCGCATTCGCGGCACTGTCCCTGCCATTTGGAATGCTGTGCCCCGCACTGGGAGCAATAGTAGGCGGTTTTGACTTTGCGCGGTATGGTCATCAGCGCACCTGTATCGGTCCGACGGCGCTGCCGGTGATGAACTGCCTGACGACTTCGTTGCTGGTGTTCCTGACCTCGTCGGGGCTACCATCGAATTCGACCCGTCCGTCATACAACATGACAATGCGGTCCGCGATCTTGAAGGCGGAGGTCATGTCGTGCGTGACGGCTATTGAGGTGACGTTCAGCTTCTGATGGAGATCGACAATCATATCGTTGATCATGTCGGCGGTGATCGGGTCCAGCCCGGTGGTCGGTTCGTCATATAATAGTACTTCGGGATTGCCCGCAATAGCCCGCGCCAGACCAACCCGTTTACGCATCCCGCCGGAAAGCTCGGACGGGTTTTTGTCGCGGGCATCGGTCAGGCCAACCATGTCCAGCTTCTCCCTCACGATGCTATCGATCTCGGTCTTGCTGTGCAACCGTTCTTCAGTAAGCCCCAGGCCGACATTTTCGGCCACGGTCAACGAGTCGAACAGGGCCGCCGATTGAAACAACATACCATAGCGTCGTCGCATCTCGATCAGCCGCCGACCGGTCAAGGAGGATATGTCGACACCATCAAAAGTCACCGCGCCCTCATCCGGCTCCAGCAACCGCACCAGATGCTTGAGTAGAACCGATTTGCCGCAGCCGGATTGTCCGATGATTACGATCGACTCCCCTCTGTTCACGTCCAGGTCGACGCCGCGCAACACCTCGAGCGTCTGGAACCGCTTGCTGATGCCTTCTATCCCAATCAACGCGTCACTCATTATCAGACCCTGAACAGGATAAGTGCGAATATGAAATTGAACACCAGAATCAACACGGAAGAGATTACCACCGAGTTAGTGGTGGCCAGGCCGACTCCCTGAGCGCCACCCCTGGTGTGGAACCCTTCGTAGCAACCGACGATGCCGATAATCAATCCGAATACGGCGGCTTTGATCATGCCGTTGATGAAGTCACCGATCTGGAATGAATTGCGAAAGCCGTTGAGGAAAGTCTCCGAGGACACATCAACGCCGATCACCGACACTACCAGTCCGCCGAGGATAGCGATGAAAATCGCGAAGACCACCAGCAGCGGCACCATGAACAAACAAGCCAGCACACGCGGCATGACGAGATAGCGAATGGGGCTGATGCCCATCGATTCGAGCGCGTCGATCTGCTCCGTGACGCGCATACTGCCCAGTTCGGCGGTAACCCCGGCGCCTACCCGTCCGGCGAACACGATCGCCGACAACACAGGCGCCAGTTCGATTACTACCGCTTTGCCCACAGCCTGACCGAGATAGCGCAGAGGCGCGCCAATAAATTTGAACTGGTAGGCTGCCTGCCAAGCCGCAACGGCACCCACAAAAACCGAAATGATGATGATCAACGGCAACGACTTGACGCCCAGCGTGTAGAGCTGGTCAAAGACCAGACCGAGGGATCTGGGGAGTTCCTTCAGAGCGACGAGAAACCGTCCCAGCATCAGGAAGATACCGCCCAGCTTGGTTACGAATTTCACGCCGCGTCGTCCGAGTATGGTCAGCCCGGATTCCATGGCGCCTCCTTAGAAGGGAATGTCCTCATCGCCGCCGACCGGTTCGACATCGGCGGGCAGTTCAGCCGGCCGCCGCGCGAGGTTTTCAAAGCGGGCGAACTCTTTGACAAAAGCCAGCCTGACAACACCGGTGGGGCCGTTACGCTGCTTGGAAACAATCAGTTCCGCCTTGCCCTCAACTTCGAGGTACTTGGGGTCGGTCTTCTCAAGATGCGAGAAATACAATTCGGGTCGGTAGACGAAGGCTACGACATCGGCATCCTGTTCGATAGCCCCGGATTCACGCAGGTCTGACAATACCGGCCGCCTGTCACCACCGCGCTGTTCCACTTGACGGGAGAGCTGTGAGCAGGCAATTACGGGTATTTCCAACTCCATGGCCAGCGTCTTGAGACCGCGTGAGATGGCGGCGATCTCCTGCTGTCGATTCTCCCAGCGTCCGGAACCCTGGACCATCTGGATGTAATCTATGATTATCAAGTCGACGTCGTGCTGGCCTTTCAAACGGCGCGCCTTGGCCTTCATCTCAAGCGAAGTGAGGCCGGGGGAATCATCGATGTAGATAGCGGCTTTCGATAACGGACCACCGGCGCGGGTTAGCCTTGGCCACTCTTCGTCGCGGAGTCGGCCGGCCCGCAGTTTTTGCTGCGAAATTCGCGCCCGGCCACAAAGCATGCGAAGGGACAACGCTTCGGCAGACATCTCAACTGAGAACACGCCCACGGTTTTCCCGTGTTCGATCGCTACATGCTCGGCGATATTCATCACCAGCGCCGATTTGCCCATAGAGGGTCGACCAGCGATGATGATAAGCTCACCTTTGTGCATCCCATTGGTCATGATGTCGAAATCGGTAAACCCCGTCTTGAGACCGACCAGTGAACTGTCCGGCGACTGCAACTGCTCAATCTGATCGAAGGTCGACGGGATCAACTGGCTGATCGGCGTGAAGCCTCGTCGCAACCGCTTCTCCGAGAGGCCGAAGATACCCGCCTCAGCCTGGTCCAACAGTTCCGACACCGGCTGTTCAAGACGGTAACAACTGCGCGATATCTCGTTAGTGATTTCGATTGTGCGGCGTAAGAGAAACTTGTCGAAAACAATCTCGGCATAGTGTCCCGCGTTGGCTGTGGCGGCAACGCCCTCCACGAGTTCGACCAGGAAGACTCGTCCGCCGAGACGGGACAGTTTGTCGTCCTTAAGCAGAGCGTTGGAAACAGTAGTGATGTCGCACGGCTCGGAACGTTTGTAGAGTTCAAGCACCGCTCGATAGACTATCTGGTGCTTGGGTGAATAAAACGCCGCTTCCTCGGTCAGTATTTCCACTACCTCATGAAGCGCCATGACATCCTTGAGGATACATCCAAGAACCGCCTGTTCCGCCTCCAGAGACTGAGGCGGCTGAAGATTATCAAGCTGCTTGTTCTCTTGTGTTCGATACGCCATCGGACTTATCCCACTAACTCATCATAACGGGCGCGGAGCATTTGCATGTCGGCCCAGGTATCTTTCTTGTACGCCTGGAAACGAAGCAGTGCCGCCGGGTGGTAGGTCACCAGCATCGGCACTCCTTCATACTCGTGCCATCGACCGCGCAGTTTGCCAAGCGGGGTGGTCGTCTTCAAAAGTGCCTGGGCAGCAATACGACCCAGCGCACAGATCAGTTTCGGCGCGATCAAGGCAACCTGTTCTCTCAGCAGCGGGAAGCATTTCTCCATCTCGGCCGGCTGTGGATCGCGGTTGCCGGGCGGTCGGCATTTGAGAATGTTGGTGATATAGACTTCTTCTCGGGACAGCTTGATCGCGGCAAGTATCTTGTTTAGCAACTGTCCGGCGCGCCCGACAAACGGCTCACCGATACGATCCTCATCGGCCCCGGGCGCCTCACCAATGAACAGCAGGTCGGCGTTGGGATTGCCCGCGCCATAGACGAACTTGTTGCGGGTAGCACCCAGGGGACACTCCTGACAGTTCTGCACGGAATCGAAATGCCTGTCCAGCGATGCAAACTGTGGTTCCTGCGGTCCCAGCGATTGCTCCTTTCCAAAGAGATCAGTGACGGCCACGACGCGTTGCCTCTCGGTAGCGGCCATCATGGGCTGATCCAACTCTGTCTCGATGGTAGTGGCGCTACGTGGTGGCAGGATTACCTCACCCATCCCCAACTCCACCTGGGAGGTCAAGGCTCGGCGCAGCATCTCCTGTAAACTCAGCGGTCTGTCGTCCATGTCAAGTTTCCTTGCAGAGTTAGCAGTTTACAACATCGATGCAATCATTTCAAGCAACTTGGCGGCAATTTCAGTCTTTTTTGCCAGCGGCAGCGTTAGTGGTTTACGCTTTGGCCTTAGAACGGTTACCTGGTTGGTATCGCTGTCGAAACCGGTATCAGCACCAACCGTGTTCAGCACGATCAGGTCGAGCTTCTTTTCCTTGAGTTTCCTGCGGGCGTTCTCAATTGGCCGATCAGTCTCCAGCGCAAACCCAACCACCACCGATGGCCTCTTCGTCCTTGGGGCGGCGAGGTCTTTGAGGATATCGGTGGTCGGTTCCAGCGAGAGTTGCATCGCATCGGCGCTCTTCTTGATCTTGAAGCCGGCCGGCTTGGCCGGTCGGTAGTCAGCCGGGGCGGCGGCCATGATGAGACAGTCAGCGTCCTTGACTGCGCTTTTGACGGCCCGGTGCAACTGGGTAGTGGTCTCAAACCTGACCAACTTCACTCCCGCCGGGGGCGGCAGGCTGGTTGGCCCTGAAATCAGGGTTGTCTCGGCGCCGAGCCTTGCGGCCGCTTCAGCCAGCGCGTAACCCATTTTCCCCGAGGAATGATTGGAGATAAAGCGCACCGGGTCGATCGGCTCACGACTCGGCCCGGCGGTGACGACTACCTTCTTACCGGCGAGACTTTTTTTTTTGGCAGCAAGCCGCCTTTTTCGCCCAGGCAGTTTTCTATTGCCGCATAGATTTGCTCAGGTTCGCTCATGCGCCCGACACCTGATTCACGACAGGCCATGTCCCCCTCCTCGGGGCCGACGGACTGATACCCTAACTCTTTGAGGGTGGCTACGTTGCGCTGAGTGATCGGGTTGGCCCACATCTGCGGGTTCATGGCCGGGGCCACCATCACCGGACAGGCTGACGCACAAACGACGGTTGTCAGCAGGTCGTCACAAACACCCGCCGCGACCTTGCCCAGGAAATTGGCCGTGGCCGGGGCGACAACCAGCAGATCGGCCCACTGGCCGAGATCAATGTGCCGGGTAGCAACAAACTCATCGGGCGGAAACATGCTCACCGCCACTGGCCGCTCCGACACTGTCTCTAAGGTCAAGGGTGTAATGAATTTGGTGGCTGCCTCGGTCATTATGACCTGCACCTCGGCCCCGCTTTTGGTCAGCGAGCGGATGAGATAGGGAACTTTGTAGCAGGCGATACCGCCGGTGAGTCCCACCGTGATCTTTTTCCCCTCAAGCGACATAGCAACTCAGTTGACCAACTTAAGACGGTCGGCCTTGATATCGAATGATTCGATGCTTCCAAACTCATCGAATTCCAGAAAGACCAGCGCTGAGGCGATTGCCTTGATCTGATCATGGCTGACCGGATCGCCGCTGAAAACAGAAACGCGCTCCAGTATCGTCTCAAACTGTTCGGTATCGATCAGCGAAAGATTGAGCAACTTCAGCAGAAAACCGTGCGCTTCGGTAGTCATGCGTACCCGTTCGGCGGCCGTCAGAACCCGATTGGGCATGTGGATTTTCGGAAAGTCCGAATACAGCCACTCCGGCGAGTTGTCGAACCGATTCCACAGCCAGAAGTAGGCCGAAGAGATTTCATTGTCGGAGTAGCCCATGGTCTTCAGGGTCGTAGAGAAATCATCGGTCTCGGCAAGTTGACCCTGGTTGTCCCGCATGTAGTCCATGAGGAAGACAACGATTTCAAGAATTCGGTCGGTCATCAGGTATCCTTCGCAGTTACTCCAGTCATGTAGATTATAGTAAACAGTCTTGCCGGACGCAAGTTCCGATTGGATTATGGACCAAGAAAAGATGTAGAAAGGGAACCGAGACGACAGATCCGTAGGGTGGGGCCGTCTTCGGAAGACGGACCCACCCTACGGGGACTGAGGCGAAGCAACAGTCTCGTAGGTCAGGTTCCTTGGAACCTGACGTGGAACTGTCAGGATCACAAGGATCTGATCTTCCCCCAAAAAGGTGGACACTTTTTGAAGGTCGTGTTAAATTGGCTTTGGAGGTGTTCATTATGTCTCGTCGTAATTTTGACCGGGATTTCAAGCTTTCGGCTGTGAAGATGGCCGAGAGTTCAGATCTGCCA
>JAUWMW010000147.1 GCA_030612965.1 bacterium | reverse complement strand
ACCCACGTGGTCGAGATTGCCGAGTTGATCTCCGCTGCCGACCCAAGGCCACGTCTCGGCTCAAGCTACAAATTGCCGATCATATACGCGGGCAACAAGGAAGCCACAGAGATGGTAGTCGAGGCGCTCGCCGATAAGGTGGACCTCAAGAAGGTCGACAACCTGCGTCCGGTGCTGGAACGTGAGAACCTCGCCCCGGCGCGTGAGGAGATCCATGAGCAGTTCATGGAGCATGTGATGGCTCAGGCGCCCGGCTACAAGAAGCTGATGTCGTGGGCCGATGCGCCGATCATGCCGACCCCTGGCGCGGTGGGGCTGATTATCCAAACTATCGCCGAGCAGTACAATATCGAGGCGGTCGGGGTCGATATCGGCGGCGCAACTACCGACGTCTTTTCCGTTTTCCGTCCAGACAAAGAGACACCCGTTTTTAACCGCACGGTGTCGGCCAACCTCGGGATGTCGTATTCTATCTCGAATGTTTTCGCGGAGGCCACGCTGCCGATGGTGATGCGCTGGGTACCATTCAAAATGGACGAACGTGACCTGCGCAACCGGGTCAAGAACAAGATGATTCGACCGACCACGATCCCGCAGTCGATGGAAGACCTGATATTCGAGCAGGCCGTCGCCAAGGAAGCATTGCGACTGGCCTTCATTCAGCACAAGAATTTCGCCACCGTCCTCAAGGGTGTACAGCAACAGCGGACTATCGCCGATGCCTTTGAACAATCGAGTTCCGGTTCCAGCATCGTCAATATGATGAGTCTCAACATGCTGATCGGCTCGGGCGGTGTTTTATCGCACGCACCCAGGCGTCAGCAGGCGGCGCTGATGATGGTCGACTCTTTCCTGCCGGAGGGAGTCACCCGACTGGCTGTCGATTCCATCTTTATGATGCCGCAACTCGGCGTGTTGACCGAGGTACACAAGAAGGCGGCCACCGAAGTATTCGTGAAAGATTGTCTCATTCACCTCGGCACCTGTGTGGCTCCGGCCGGTGTTTCCAAGAAGCCGGGACCGGTTATGAAATACAGTATTGACCTGCCCGACGGTACGGTTAGCGGCACCCTGAACCACCTCGAGATGAAACGATTCGAGCTTGGTATGGATGACAAGGGGCTGCCGCTTGAAGTCAAGGCCGTCCTCGAACCGGAACGGCATTACGATTGCGGCGCCGGTAAAGGTCACAAAGTTGAGACCAAACTATATGGTGGTGTGGTCGGGATCGTTCTCGACGGACGCGGGCGACCCTTCGACCTGTCCACGCTCACTGATGACGAGCGGGTGTCTCACCTGAAAGAATGGATGACTGAGCTTAACATATACCCGGCGGATCGACTATAGCATCGACGAGCACAAGGGAATGACAGAAGTGAACAGATGTCTGAGGACTGCAATGACGTTGAGCGTTGTTAGGATCGTGACCACCGCCCTTTTGCTGATGATGATCAGTTCGTCGGTAGTTTTGGCTGAGAATTATGTTAGCTGGACCGGCGGCTTCTATGTCACGCTGCCGGATGACTGGGAACAGGTTGACTACCAGACGGTCGACGCTTTTCTGATCTCCAACCAGGCGGGGAGCGATGTGCTGGATTATGATGCGGCGTTCGCACCCAGCAGATCAATCCCGTTTTTCACCGGCAACTACATGATTCTCACTGTCGACACCGTTGGTGAGCTCACCCGGACTCAGGTCGACAGCGTGCTGAATCAGATGCGCAAGACGTTCGGTCGGGATATCAAGTACTACCCGGTGGCTGATTTTCTCTCCGACCTGAAATCGAACGCCCCCAGCTACGATGCCGACAACAAACTCGTTACCGTTGTGAGCGATATCGTCCAGCAGGGACAAGCAACCAAGAAACTGATGAACATGATCAAATTCTACGAGCGGGGACTGGCCACGTTCTACTTCTATTCCCCGGATAGTCTGTTCGATCAGAGTAAGGACATTTTCAAGGACATCGTGCAATCGTTTTCGACTGAAGATATCGAGGCCGCAGCCGGTCAGCAAGAGGTGCGAGT
This sequence comes from bacterium, assembly GCA_030612965.1. Taxonomy (GTDB): domain Bacteria; phylum Zixibacteria; class MSB-5A5; order GN15; family FEB-12; genus JAJRTA01. Next base: position 4,354 of record JAUWMW010000147.1, on the reverse strand, counting down.
CGCGGATATCGACTCTGAGGAGATTATCGAAGAGTCGGAGAATGGAGACTCCCTGCCGATAGTACTTTACATCGTTCCGATCAGCATTCTTATAGTGATAATAATCATCGCCGCCAGGAAAAAGAGAGGCAAGAAGGGATAGAAATATCCGTTATTGTAGATAGAAAGGTACTTGTATGGCCCACGCCTATACTCCGGGATTGAAAGTCACCGAAAAGCATCTGATCAAGAAGAGTCGCATTCTGCCTCTCAAGGGTGAAGTGCTGGTCAAGGTCGGCGACAAGGTTAACCCCGACGATGTTGTTGCTCGCACCCATCTGCCCGGCAACGTAGTGCCGCTCAACGTCGCCAACAAACTCGGTATCCCGCCTGAAGATATCGAACTCGTGATGCAAAAGAAGATCGGCGACCCGATAGCCAAAGGGGAAAGCATCGCCCTCAAGAAATCGTTCATAAAGTGGTTTTCAAGTTCAGCCGTTGCGACAATCGACGGTACGCTCGAATCCGTGTCAAAGGTCACCGGCCAGGTGCTCCAGCGCGGCCACCCGATTCCAGTTGAGGTCAAAGCGTACCTACGAGGCGAAGTAACCGAGATTTTCCCGGACGAAGGGGTTGAGGTATCTTGTCAGGGTTCCTTCATGCAGGGGATTTTCGGCATTGGCGGCGAGACTTATGGCGAGATCAAGGTGGCCACACCTGACAACAGCACTATCCTCACCGACGAATTCATCAACGAAGATATGGCTGGCCATGTTATTGTCGGTGGCTCAATAGTAACAGCCGATGCAATGAACAAAGCGATCAAACTTGGTGTCAAGGGAATCGTCGTGGGTGGGCTGGACGACAAGGATCTCCGCGATTTCCTCGGTTATGATATCGGTGTCGCTATTACCGGTTCGGAAGACATCGGCACTACTCTGGTTATCAGTGAAGGTTTCGGCGAAATCGCCATGGCCCGCAAGACCTTTGACCTGTTTAAGGCACACGAGGGAGAGATGGCTTGCATAAACGGCGCCACCCAGATTCGCGCCGGCGTGATCCGCCCCGAGGTGGTGATACCCGCAGAAACCTCAGCGTCTGAGATCGATACCGGCGCCTCGGGTGAGATTCAGGGTTTGGCCGTCGACTCGCCGGTACGGGTTATTCGTCACCCCTACTTCGGACGACTGGGAAAAGTGACAGACCTGCCGTCGCCGCTTCAGAAACTGGAGTCGGAATCCAAGGCCCGTGTCCTCGAAGTTGAGTTTGAAAACGGTGAGCGCGCCGTTATTCCACGAGCAAATGTAGAGATGATTGAAAGCTGAGAGCTATCCACTCCAGGACTCAATACAAAAACCTCCCGGATATCCGGGAGGTTTTCATTTACTGGTAGGCTTCTGTATTGCCGAAACCCTACTTACTGTCCTGGTCCGCCGCCATCGTGTCCACGGCGGTCGAATCCCATATCGCCGAGTCCATGGCGGTGGAATCCGCCATCTCAGCCTGCTTGACCTCAATCGGCACTTTGTCAGTCTCTTGTTGAACGTCCTTCTTGCCACACCCATAGATGAAACAGAAGCACACCAACAGGGCCAACACCACAGCTAACAGCTTTCTCATTCACAACTCCTTCAATGTCTCGTCATGTCGGATACCCCGACTCTCTTGCCGATCACACCGTCGATCCATCGACCGCGTGATCGATATTCACCCTACGGAAAGGGATAAAAGAACTCAAGCCGGGAGCGGTCAAGTTTTATGATGCGCCATTTTAATCTTGTGATGGCCCGGCGGCCTGTTTTTATTGTCCGCCGTGTCGGGAAAAGCCGCACCGGGCCGACTTTTCGAGGTGAAATGCGATCTGGTGAGGCAGCGCCGATTGAGCAAAAACTTTTTGACAGCTAAAGCGTAGAATTGATATGAAGTTGTTCATTCTCCCCAGTATTTTTTCCGGACCGGTATGGCAAATCATTGGCGAAACATCGGCTTTCGGCATTATTGTGCTGATTAGTCTCACCTTCATGTCGCTGGTATCGTGGCTGATCATTTTCAACAAATGGCGTCTGTTCCGAGCCGTACAAAGGGCGGGCGATAGTTTCCTTCAGTCTTTTGAGCGTTCGCGGAGGTTGGCCGACTCTATCGGCCAAGCCAAGTCGCACAGTCTGTCCCCGCTTTCAAACATCTATATGGCTGGCTACAAAGAGTTGGACGAGCTGCGTCAGGCCAGAAACGAAGGCGGCCAATTACAACCGTCGCAGCAGCCGCTGCGTGATGAGGAGTATGAACTGATCGAGATGACCATGGAGAAGACAGCGACCGAGGAGATCGGCAAACTGGAGAGTCGCGTCATTTTTCTGGCCACGACGGCCAGCGCGGCTCCGTTCATGGGACTCCTCGGTACGGTCGTGGGCATCATGGATTCATTTTGGGCCATCGGTGAGCAAGGTTCGGGTTCATTGGCTATTGTCGCACCCGGTATCGCTGAAGCACTGCTGGCTACAATTGTCGGATTGGGCACTGCTATCCCGGCTGTTATCGCCTTTAACTGGGCGAACAATCGCATCAAGTCCTTCAATAATAATGCCGACAACTTCATCCTCGCCTTCCTGGTGCGCGCCCGCAAGGAGACACCATAGTGCGTCGGCGTAAACGAACATATCGAGCGGTGGCCGAAATCAACATTGCCAATCTTGTTGATGTCGTGCTGGTGCTACTGATAGTATTCATGATATCCGCCCCGCTTTTGCAGTCCGGCATTGATATCAATCTGCCCAAAACGCGCGCACCGGTATTGGATGAGGAGACGCATGGGATCGTCATATCGATCGACAGTCTCGGCGGCATCTACGTCAACGATCGCTGGGCACGCCTGGACCAACTCGAAGAGGCCGTTGATCGAGAGATCAAAGCCAAGGGTGTATCCTCGGTATTCATTCGCGGCGATTCAGCCGTCCCGTATGGGACAGCCATTGCCGTCATTGGGCGGCTCAAGGAAATGGGCATACCGTCGGTTGGCCTTGTGACCGGCCACAAAGAGGCTGTACCGTCGCGATCAGGGGATTAGTAGCAGCATGAAGCGGGATCTCATTTTCTCACTTGCTTTGCACGTTGGGGTGGTAGCGCTGACTTTGCTGGCATCCCCGTTCAAGATCAATAGCCAGCCCGACTACGATGACGTGATCCAGGTAGAGCTGATATCGGGATTCCCACCAACTGCAATGGAATCTGAGCCGGTAGCACTCCCGCCCGAGCAGGTGGAGGTTACCATTCCCCCCGCGGTCGAGGAAGAGCCACCGGACATACCGATCGGTGAACCAGAGACCAGTGACGAAGCGGTGATGGAAGAAGAAGTTGAAATCGAAGAGCCTGAACCGGAACCTCCGCCAGTACAATCGGTCGTCGAGCAGCCGATTCAACAGCCGGTCACTGCCGAGGATGCTGCCGACAACGGCCCCGGCGAGATCCATTCCCCCGCCACTGCGGGAAGCTCCCCCTTTGCCGGCGCCACCATCGACAACGCCAGTTTCAACTACCCTTACTGGTTCACTCAAGCTTTTAACAAGATTCGGCGCAACTGGCGCAACCCGGTGGCGGCGGACGGTGTAATCATTTGCGCGGTATATTTCGAGGTTATCAAGTCCGGCAAGGTAATCGTTATTCGCATCGAGAATTCCTCGGGTATACCGCGATTTGACGATGCCTGCTATGCAGCAGTAGAACGCGCTGCTCCCTTTCCTCCGTTGCCCCGACAGTTTGCCGACGAGATAATCGGCATCACCCTTCCCTTCAAATACAGGCCAGGTATGTAGCATGAGATGGATTCTCCCGGCAGTGATTGTAGCGCTCCTGTGCACGCCATTGTGTGCGACCGCCCAGGAGATTGGTGTAAGAGAAATCCTGTTCGACACGATGAGTACCGGCGACGTACAACCGGTGCCGATCGGTGTCGATCAGATGGTGTACGTCGGAAATGAATACATCACCGCCGGCGATTCAACGCTGATGGAATACGTCACACGCATTGTGCAGCGCGATCTGGATTTCTACGCTGATTTCGAGCTAATCATAGTAGATAGTTTCTACATTAAGCTCTACGAAATCGTGGAGTTGAATCTGTTCGGCTGGCAGCGTCTGGGGGCCGACTATGTGGTGAGACTCGAAGCAGAATTTCCAGGGCGCATGATGCGCGTGCGGTGGAAGTTGTGGGATGCCAATATCAAACGACAGTTCGCCCGTGGTACTGTCGACCGCAAGAAGGATGACTGGCGCAACCTCGGTCACGAGATTGCCAATGAAATCGTCACCCAACTGACCGGCGACCCCGGCATCTTCCTGACCAGGATTGCGTACATCAAGAAGAACGGCAAGGCCAAGG
>JAUWMW010000363.1 GCA_030612965.1 bacterium | reverse complement strand
CGCTCAGTTATTGCTACCCTTCGTCCGAACCTTCTTGAGATACGCCTCGATATCCTTCTTGCGAAACCGCTTGATTTTGCCGCCAATAATATGCACGGTTAGTTCCCCACGGTCAACCATTCGATAAATCGTCATCGGGTTGACGCACAGCATCTCTGCCAGTTCCTTGACTGTGTAGAATTCCTTGTCCATAGTACCTACAACTGCAAGATTGCCTCGTCGATGTCCTCCTGTCGGAATGACAGGTACTGCACCGTCGAGTTAATGTTCTTATGGCCAAGCGCCTGGGCGGTCTTCACCAAATCCCGGTCGAGGCCATCGTAGACCTTATTGGCGAATGTCTTGCGCATCGTGTGGGTGCCCAACTTGCCGGTCAGTTCGTTCGCATCAAAGGCTTCCCGGAGAACTTTGTAGTATTGGACCCGGCTGATCGGCCTATTCAATCCCTTGCGGCTCCTGAATAGGTAGGTATCGTCACTGATGTCGCCTTGTCGGCGCAACTGCACGAGCCACTTGGCCAATGCCTGTTTCGCTTCTGGATGGAGAATCACCGACCGACCCTCGATTTTCTTCTTCATGTTGCGACGCCTGACGTAGACTCTGTCCACAGGCCGCGCATTCTGAACGACGTCTCCGATTTTGAGGCTCAGCAATTCAGAAATGCGGAAGCCGGACTTAGTGCCCAACACGAAAATCGCCCGATCCCTGGTTGCGTACGTACCGGCAAACGACTTGGTGATTAGTTCCTCTTCATCGAGGTTAAGAGGTCGACAACCTTTCATGGAACAACTCCTTTCGGTGTCCTGCTATCCCATATTACGACATTTCGGAGAAGAAGTCAACCTCTTTATGTGATTTGCTTTTACTTGCTTATATTGTCACCACAGTGAAAGCAACCTTTTGACGAAATGTTGCATTGAGAACGCCCACTGAGGGCACTGGTAGGTTGTTAAGCGGGCGATGTATTCCCGGTAAGGCGGATTGGCTTGGCAACAAGGACAGGCTGAAAGAAGGCCGGTTTCCGTGCAGGGTCGAGTGAATTGGTGTTCAGACAGCACCGTCAAGCCCCACCTCCGCCAGATCAAACGCGAAGCCACAAAACTGTGGCGTTTTCGTCACCCAACGGTATGCCGCCAACGTAGCTTCTTGTTGGCTGAGATCGTAGCCGAGTCTGCCCAAACCGCGTTTGAGCCGCTCTACCCGCATATCGAAGGACTCACGGCTTTCGCGTGAGTCAGCCTCTTTTCGAAGCGTAACGTCGTGCAACTTATCGACCCTGGTTTTCTGTGTCATGCTTCCTCCGTCAATGGCATGGCCGGTAGTCCTTGCCGTCACCCTCACACCAGAGTTTCACGTCGTCGAGCGTGTTGAACTGCTGGCCGACGAACCGGGACAAGTCAACCAACGACCGTTTCAACGCCTCGAATACTTCGAGACAAAGCGGGGCATCAGGCTCGGAGGTGTTTTCAGTCAGCCGCATCGTTTCGCTCGCCTCCGCTTCGGCCTTCTTGACAAGCCAGGC
>JAUWMW010000199.1 GCA_030612965.1 bacterium | reverse complement strand
CAATTGCTCATCATTCGAACAGCCACCGGAAACACCTGACCGGTGGCGCACCTGCCGCCGACGTGCTATGATTCGTCACCGCAAGCCTTTATAAGAAACTACAATCTCCTGCTTGAAAAGCACCGGGATTGCCTATAGGTGCGTATACAGATATTTCGGTGCGGTTAGCGGAAAGGAGCATTCTCAGCATGACAAAACACTCACTGATCTTGAGCGGAGCCCTGCTACTGATGCTGGTCACAGGTTGCAGCCATCAGGAGTCTCCCCTGAGTTCGGACGTTGCCGGGCCGGGATTGGATGACGTCAACAGCAACCAGACGCTGTTGTTGGGAACCGAGGTCTCATCGGCACAACTCAATATGTTCATTGGATTCGCAAACAACGAGCCGGTGGAGTTACATCGGATTATCTCGGACTGGGATCCCGCTACCGTCACCTGGACCGGCTTTGCGGGAGCCTTCAATCCGAATATCGAAAGTTCGTTCATGGCCGACGCCAATGGCTGGCACACGGTAGACGTCACGGCTTTGATTCAAAGCTGGGCAGCAGGAGAGACGGACAACTTCGGCCTTCTACTGGAACAGTCATCACCCACCTTCTTTCCGCTGATGGTGCGCAGTATCGAAAGCGCAACCGCCTCTCCGTTTCTGGAAATCTGTTATGATACTCCGGACGGCTCTGCTTGCGACACAGTTCTGGCGCGGGCTGATGTGTTTATCGACGAGGCTGAGCCCGACGTCTCAACCGAAGGCAGTGCGATGCTACTGGTTGGACAGACGGAGTCTCCGGGAACGAACAAGCAGGCGCTGATTCGGTTTGAGTTGCCCGACGTATTGTTCGCAGTGACCCCTTCCACAATCGGAAGTCGTGTGTGGCAGGATGTCAATCAGGATGGAATCTACGACCCTGACGAGCCGGGGCTGCCCGGAGTGACGGTCAACCTGTACGACTGTCAGGAAACCATGCTGGCCGCCACTGTTTCTGATTTGACGGGGTCTTATCGGTTTGATAGTCTAAGCAGCGGCTGTTACCTCGTGGAGTTTGTAGCGCCCCAGGGGTATCTGTTTAGTCCGATGGATCAAGAGATCGGAGATACCCTTGACAGCGATGCCGATCCAACGACGGGTCGAACTCATTGCTTCGTAGTCGATGAAGGAGTAGCGGCGCTGAATTGGGATGCCGGACTTTTTCTGGAAGTGGTCATCACCGACTCCGGCTGTACGCGTTCGAAGGGATACTGGAAAAACCACGCCGGATTCGGACCGCAGGACGATGATCTCAGTTCACTTCTTCCTATCTGGCTGGGCGAGGCCGATGGAGACAGCAGCCTGCTGGTCGATACTGACTCGGTCGCTGTGGCTGTCCTGACCATGAAGACCTACGGCACGCCATCAAACGGCATCACCAAACTGTACGCCCAGCTACTCGCAGCCAAACTGAATATCGCCTCCGGGGCGTTGGCCGATGAAGTTGCTGCGACTATCGAAGAAGCAGACGCGTTCCTGGCTGATCACACCTGGTCCGGTTGGGCCCGGACGGATCGACAGGATAACAACATCGTGCTGGATTGGAAAGACATACTCGACAGTTACAACAATGGTGAGATTGGTCCCGGCAGTTGTGATTAGTTTGTTGCGCAACCTCCTGAAACGGCGGGTCCAATAGCGGCCCGCCGTTTTTTTACCTCTAATTCGCTCATTGTTTGTGGTTTCCATAATAACATGCCCCCGTTGTGGCGGGGTGATCTTCAGATCGCCCCGCATGGCGCGATTTTCCGCCGAGTCTGAAGACCCGCCGGGCACAAGACAATAGCAATTGATTTCCGGGACAAACACATGTTTGCGCCCAGTCTCTATGATCTGCAGTGAAGGTATTGCGGTCAACCGAAAGGGTTTGACGGAACAGAGGTTCAGGGCTATATTCGGTCGGAAATTGGGACTATTGCATGATCGACCTCGCGATACCCAATTACGAGAGTGTTCACAACGTGCAAGTGAGATGTAGTCTATGTCAGTCATTCGCCCTTTCCGAGGTCTTCGTCCGCGTCCGGAGCAGGTTGCCATGGTGGCCGCGCCGCCCTATGACGTCCTTTCCAGCAACGAGGCCCGTGAGTTGGTCAGGAACAACCCGATTTCTTTCCTCCGCATCAACAAGCCGGAGGTTGATTTCGACCCCGATACTCCTGTCCACAGCAAGAAGGTCTACGATCGCGGCAAGGAGAACCTGCAGCGACTGGTCGAGGATGGAGTCCTCTGCCGCGACGACCAACCGAGCTTGTACCTCTACCGGCTCACTTGGCAAGGAATGAGTCAAACCGGACTGGTGGCTCTGACCTCAACAGAAGAGTACAACCAGGGCAAGATCAAGAAACATGAACACACTCGCCCGGAGAAGGTCAGCGACCGGGCTGCGCATATCAGGCATGTCAACGCCCAGGTCGGACCGGTGTTGTCGATCTTCCGGCACAACGATCGGATCAAGCAACTGTTCGCCGCCATTACAGGTGACAAGCCGGTTTACGATTTTGTTGATGACGGTCAGGTCCGACACGAGTTGTGGGTGGTATTCGATGATAGGGTGGTCGCCGACCTGGTAGCGGCCTTTGCCGAACTGGACGCCCTGTACATCGCCGACGGTCATCACCGCTCGGCCGCGGCGGCGGAGGTGGCCCAACTCATGAAAGAGGAGAACCCCAACCACGATGGCACGGAACCCTACAATTTCTTCCTGAACGTGATTTTTCCCGATGACGAACTCCGCATTCTTCCCTACAACCGCGTTGTCGAGGGGCTCAGTGATAAATCGGTCGAGCAGGTGCTGGCCGAGTTCAAAGAATCGTTTGCCGTTGAGTCACAAGAGAGTTCTGTTGAGCCGCGGCAAGGCTACCATTTTGGCGCCTTCTGCCGGGGGAAGTGGTACGAACTGACGGCCCGCGAAGGATCTTTTAACGCCGACCACCCGGCTGAATCAATCGACTCAGCCGTACTGACCGCCAACCTGCTGAGGCCCACTCTGGGTATCGAGAACATTCGCACCGACAAGCGCATCGATTTCGTCGGCGGTATCCGAGGGGTCGGCGAACTGGAACGGTTGGTGAACTCGGGCGATTTTGATATCGCTTTTTCGCTCTTCCCGGTTACGGTCGAGCAACTGCTCGCAGTGGCTGATGCCGGCGAAGTGATGCCGCCAAAATCAACCTGGTTCGAACCCAAGCTGCGTAGTGGCATGGTAATAAATCTACTGGATAAATAAAAAGAAAGGACCACGAAATGCTGATACTCATATCTGACGCTTTCGATGAGTCGTTGCCCTCCATGTTGGCTAAATATGGTGAGGTCACCGACGACAAAGGTCGCCTTGCGGATGCGGAGATCGTTCTGATCCGCAGCAAGACCAAGGTCACCAAAGAGTACATCGATTCCGCGCCGAAGCTGAAAATGGTGATCCGCGGCGGTGTCGGTCTGGACAATGTCGACCTGGTGTACGCCAAAGAAAAGGGGATCATCGTCTGGAATACGGCCGATGCTTCCACCACGGCAGTTGCCGAACTGGCTTTTGCCCTCATGATCGCCCTGCCCAACCATCTAACCAGGGCCGATTCAACGATGCGCGAAGGTCAGTGGCTCAAGAAGGAACTGAAGCGCACCGAACTCCACAGCAAGACGCTCGGAATTCTCGGTCTTGGTCGTATCGGCCTGGCCCTGGCCGAGCGCGCCGGCGCCTTTCACATGCAGGTTCTCGGCTGGCACCCCGATGTTTACTTCACCGACCTGGCCGAGATCTGTGAGACGATAGAAGAGGTTCTACCGCAGTCCGACTTCGTCTCGCTGCACATGCCGTTGCTGCCCGATACCAAGGGGCTCATAAACAAGGACACCCTCAAGCTGTTCAAGGACGGCGCCTATCTCATTAATACCGGTCGCGGCAAATGTGTTGTGGAAGAGGACGTCGCGGAGGCGCTGAAAAGCGGTAAACTGAGCGGCTTTGCCACCGATGTCTGGTACAGCGATCCACCGGTGAACTCGCCGCTGCTTGACGCGCCCAACACGTTATTTGCTCCGCATATCGGAGCCTCCTCTAAGGAGAACATGAAACGAATCGGCATAATCATCGACCGTCTCATTTCCGATTATGCGAAAGCGAAGTAATAACACCTGTCACGTATGACAAGAAAACGAGGCTGACCTATGGCCAACAGAGTATTCAATTTCAATCCCGGACCCTCGACGATCCCGCTGGATGTTCTCAAGATCGTGCAGGACGAACTGCTGGACTATCGTGGCTCGGGAATGTCCATCATCGAGAGTTCCCACCGTTCGCCGGAATTCGACGAGATAAACGAGCAAGCCATCAAGCTCGTGCGCGAGACATTCGGTCTGGACGACAGTTATCACGTCATGTTCCTCACCGGCGGCGCATCGCAACAGTTCTTCCAGATTCCGATGAACTTCCTTGCCGGTGGTAAGGTCGGAGCCTATGCCGACACCGGCTCCTGGTCGACCAAAGCTATCCAGGAAGCCAATATCGTTGGGAAAGCACATGTGGCGTTTGCAGGCAAAGAGAATGGTTTTGTGCACATCCCGACCCAGGATGAACTGGATATCCCATCCGGAGCCGCCTATCTGCACATCACTACCAACAACACCATCAAAGGCACCCAGTACCA
>JAUWMW010000100.1 GCA_030612965.1 bacterium | reverse complement strand
AACATGCGAGAGGTATCTCCGGCGACAAAGAGTTGGGCATAGGAACAAATCAGCAGCAGCGCCATACCTGTCAACTCGGAGTAGTTCTTGTCTCTCCACAGCGACAGAGCCGCGGCCAGCGGGAATATCCACAATACCTTGAAAACCGAGAAAAGCCCTAGCCCGTGATAGTAAAACGTTTCACGAAACAGTCCCAGCGGGTCCGCCAATAATGGTTCCAGGTAGTGGCCCGCAGAGTACTGGGGTTCCGTGTGCGATCCCACCCATACCTTGAACGAATAGTGAATCAACAGCGTCAGGCCGAACCCGACAATCAGTTCAAGGACCCTGCGCGCCTTGTTGCTTTGTGACTGCAGGCTGATAAACACGAACCAGGGTATGAGAAAGGCTATCGATTCCCGATTCAGAAGCCCCAGTAGAAACAGCAGATAGAAGACCACTCGTCTATCACGGTGCTGCCACATGAGGAATATGAGCAGGTAAGTGAGGATATCGCAGTACCCTCCGCAGTGAATCGAGGTGAGAACCACCAGCGAAAACGTTATCGTTACTGCGGCCAGGAAGGCGTCGCCGGGGCGATCAAACTTATTGCGGAAGTAAGAATAGACAAGTCCTATCGTGAAACCGGTTATGATGAGATTGGTAAGAACTATCAGCCTTCCGTGCAGGCCCAGACAGTAGCTGATGAAAGGGGTCAGGGGTCGACACAGCACGACGTTTGCCGGGTCAAAAGCAAACGGATCTTCCGACAGGCGGGCATAGTGATAACCGAGGTTCCAGGTGTGCGTGTCGAGGCGAGCATAGAGGCAAGCGGCGAATGTGAGTAGAAACGACAGTTGAACAAACCAGATCCAACGTCTCCGTCTGTCCTCCCGGCGGAGCAGATAGTCATCTAATCTGTCATACGACAGCCCGCTCAGCCCCGGTCCGTACTTGACAGCCAGGACAACAATCAGAATGCCAACTTCGATCATACCAACGGATACTAATCACGCCCCTGGGTTGTGTCAAGGTGTAACCGTCCGGCGGGCTGCCGCTGCGCGTGTGCTCAGCCTTTACTGGTACCCCACCTAAAGCGAAGCGACAGGTGGGTCTATCCATGGTCAATAGTCAAGTCCAGCCTGAGTGGAACATCGGCATGCCCATGATAAGCTCGCCAACCGCTCCATTCCCAGGCAGAGGCATCGTACACACACACCGGTACCCCACCCAGAGCGTAGCGTCGGGTGGGTTCATCCTGCTTCGAAGATCATGTCAGGCATTAGAGGTACATCGCTCTCCCCCTGATAAGCTCGCCAGCTACTCCATTCCCAACCTGTAGCATCCTTTACCAATCCTCGGCTAACCGGGTTCTGATGACAATAATTCACCTTTTTCCAAACGGAGTCATCATCGCGACAATTGTGGTCATAGCATCGACGTTGCCAAAACACAAAACGCTGCCGACCATCGCGAGTTGCGGTGAGTTTTCCCTTGGCCGGTTCTCCGGCTCCTGCCAAAGACTTGTGAATCTTCCGTGCCGATCGCCTCTTGATTTCGCCGATCACATATCCTAACTTCATACCGGCAGGAGGTAGAATAACGAGATGCACGTGCTCCGGCATGATGACATAGGCCAGTAACTTGAAGCCGTGTACCTTTCGAGCCTCGTCGACAGCGTCAACTACTATGTGCCGGAATCGATTATTAGTCAAGAGGGGTAGACGCTGATGGGTACAGAAGGTCACGAACCTTACGTGGCCATCGTGGTCATAATGTTTGAGCTTCATAACAAGTTATCCCACCCGACGCTGCGCTCTGGGTGGGGTACCGAAGTAAGACATTACACCTGACCAGAATCCCGGTCTTCCTCTCGTCGCATGTATTCGAGAATAAAGCTCTGCCGGCTCCTGCTTAGCATTCTGTCGCAGATCGCGTCAGAAAGTGGATGCGGAGCGAAGATGCGGCTGCGCGAATAGCACAGAACTCGATTGTTGAGTTCCATAATGAAGTTTGGATGAATGTCCTCGTATCCACTTAGTCCCCGATTGTTGGCAAACAATGCAACTTTGGGCGTCAGCGGTACTATGACCTCGATGGTGTCAGACAATGGTGGAATTCCACCAAAACCGTTCATTAAAGTAAAATCGTACCGCATCACCGGGTGATCTGAAGTGATGAAGAATCCACCAACAGATGGGTCATAGAAAGTACTGTTATCCATGAACAGAAAATCCAGGTGTTGCAGGACATTAAGCTCTGCAGCAATCATCACGCCGTCTGCAAAAATCGAGTGTTTTGCCTCTTTTATGTCCCGGTGAGTCTCTGTCTCCTCTCCATTGGCAAACTGATCCTCCATCGCCTGAACCTTGCTCTCAATATCGCCCAAAGTACCTTGTAGATTGTCTCGCATGGCGGGCAGCCTGGTTTCGAGCGTCGTTATGAAGAGTGCAACTCTGTACTTATCCCGAGCTGTCAAGGGCTTCTTCAATAAGATGGCGGTACGAAGAACATCCAGGTACGCGTCCTCTACCTTGTGGAGCATTTGCTCCAAGGTGTTGACCGGTTGATTAGGTGATTCATAGAGGTAGGTTTCTTTGCAGAGTTGTCTTGCCGGAATTCCTTTTTCCCCTTCGATTCTTATCCCAATGTTGTTATCGAATTCGTAGACCCATAAGACAGGTTTCTTTTGTGAGTCATCGGCAAAGTGCTCAAGATAAGCCGCACGCGGGATATAGTGTTCACCTTTGGTTCTGTGTCCCGACATTTTCTCCTTACATCTCCCTCTCCTCTGGGCCGTCGTAGTCGTAAGGTGGAGGGCCGAGTGTGCGCATGGGACGTTCGCGAGTCATCTCTTCGTAGGTGTGAGCAAGCAGTCCGGGGAGACGTGAGATGATGAAGAACCCCTTCCCCAATCGCCAGTCGAAACCCATGTCCGAAATCACCGCCGCGATAGCGCCATCGACATTGATAGGCAGGGTGCGGCCGGTCTTCTCAGCAAGAGCTGTTTCGATAGCGCGGCAGAGACCGATATGACGCCCGCCGTATCCGTGACGCTCAGCGATCTCGAACAGCTTGCCGGTGCGCGGGTCAACTTTGTGCAGACGATGTCCAAACCCCGGCATGCGCTTTTTGTGCTCTCTCATCCAGTCGACCAGGTCGTTGGCGATGGCGGCGACGTCGCCATCTTTTTGCGCCCACTCTTGCATGATCTTCGCCGCTTGCTCGATCGCGCCACCGTGGGTATCGCCGATCACCAGCACACCACCGGCTATCGCGGCGTTGAGCGAGTTGCCGCCGGACATGACGGTGCGCGCGCCTAACACCGAGGGCGGCGAGGCGCCGTGGTCAATCGATGAGACCAAAATGGCGTTCATCAGTTCCGCCTCGGCTTTGCCGGGACGTTCACCCTTGAGAATCAGGTAGACAGCCTCGGCATAAGAGAGGTTTTCCATGATGTCGGTGATGTTGTACCCTCTAACCCGGATTTTCCCCGGGCCGATATCGGTGATGGCTGTCTTCCATTTTCCGTCGCTCATATCAACCCTCACTTTCGGGATCGAATTCAAAGCTGGGGGACCTTATTGTGTCTGGTTGCTCCGGCGGCGATTCACCCTTGACCACTTTCTCGACAAATTCCAGCCACCGTGTCTGCAAAGTGTCAGTGGGCGTCTTGAGAATTCCCTGAGTGGCCAACTCCCAGTCCGCCTCGGCACGGTACATCAGGTTTAACCCCTGAATGCCGTAGCGCAAAACGAGGAAGTCAACAAAGGAAGCACTCAGGGCCGATTGCCAGCGTTCCTTGTTGGAGTCAACGGTGGTATCTTTGGACAATTCGACCAGCGGAATCAAGCTATCGTTCTGATAGTAGCGCCACGTGTACTCGTGGTAGTTTTGGTCTGAGTAATCCAGCAGCGATATCAGACCATGCTTAAGAAACTGGTATTGTGGTTCCTTGTCCAACCAGTATGGCAACAGGAACTGCATAAGCGTCGGACCTTTGTGGCTGGGCAACCAGAAATGGATGACATCGCGATCGGCCCATGGATAGTAGTGACCGGTCATCTCGTTGCCCTGACCATGACCGGTGTAGTAGAACACGATCAGAGTGTCTACAGGGATACGTATGTTCAGGAAATTGCAATCGGTTCGCAGCGCCCAGTTGTACCAGACCGCGAAGTCATGCATGGACGCACTGTGAAGATGACCGGGCGGGTAGACGATCTTGATGTTTTCGTAGGTATAAGAGAGCCAACCCGCCGGAATCTTGTATCGAGGTCCCTCTTCAACTTCCTGCTTGCCGCCACAGCCGACTAAAAGGGCTGAGGACAACGCGGCCACTGCTAACATTCTAAGAAGTGTTTTAGTCATGATTTCTGCACCCGATTCTCTGATTTGTCCCGACCAGCCATAGCGAGTCGGATTTCTCCTAAGCTCATAAGATGCGACAATATAGTCTGGGCTTACAATCGTGTCAAACCGATTATATTCGTTATCATTTTCACAACTTGGCTTGACATCAGAAGGCCTCCGTGCGATATTTGAGCCAATGCCGGTGGTGACTTTAGTGGACCGCACTGGTCCATAATGTGCTCGCCGGACGTGATAGCATGAACTTGGCCGAAGGATGCGATACAGCGTGTGTGAGTGTTGGTGATCAGTCTTGTGAAACAGCATCGTCTCCCCACCTTCTCTAAGAGTATCCTGATAATTGTGGGCGGATACGGCAGTGGCAAATCCGAAGTTGCCGTAAACTTGAGCCGACAGTTGGTGAACGCCGGGTCGGCGCAGGTGGCGATTGCTGATCTGGATATTGTCAATCCGTACTTCCGCTCGCGTGAAGCATCGGAGCAACTCACATCGCTGGGCATCCGTACCATCAACCCTACCGGCGGCCAGCATTACGCCGATCTGCCCATCATCCTGCCGGAAGTAAAGGGTGCTATCGAACAGCGGCAGGGAGTACTGGTGCTGGATGTGGGGGGAGACGACGTCGGGGCGCGAGTGCTGAGCTCGCTTTCAGGGTCGTTTGAAGAGGGCGCCTATGAGATGTTGCTGGTGCTGAACGGCAACCGGCCTTTCACTGCCGACCTCGACGGCTGTCTGAAGATGATCAATGACATCGAATCGTCATCGCGGCTGAAGTTCACCGGTATCGTCTCCAACACGCATCTGCTGGAGGAAACGACAGCGCAGATCGCTCTTGACGGACTGGAACTTGCCCGGCAGGTAAGCCGGCGCTCGGACCTTCCGGTGGCATTTCTAAGCGGCTTGAAAGAAATTATAGAATGCGATGAGTTCGATAATGTGGACGTTCCGATTCTCCCACTGGAGCGTCTTCTGCTGAAACCGTGGGAGAGTTCCGCCGGCGATGAGTAGCTGTTATTACTCAAGGTGAGGTGTATGCCCGGGATTACGATAGACAAGAACCAGTGTAAGGGTTGTGAGTTGTGTGTGCGGGCCTGCCCGCAGCATATTATCTCGATGTCCAAGGAGATCACGGTGCGTGGGTATTTTTACGCCAGGGTACACGACCCCTCGCGTTGTATCGGTTGCCGCATCTGCGCGCTGGTCTGCCCCGACGTGGCCATCGAGGTGCATGCGCACGGTTTGATATTCGAACTGTTTGAGTACTGACTCGGCGAATTGAGACAGGAAATTTATTAATGGCCAAAGTCCTGATGAAAGGAAACGAAGCGATCGCCGAGGCTGCCTTGCGCGCCGGTGCGGAAGGTTACTTCTGCTACCCGATCACGCCGCAGACCGAAGTGGCGGAGTACCTCTCGAAGCGGATGCCGGAAGTCGGCGGCATGTTTCTTCAGGGCGAGAGTGAGTTGGCCGTGGCCAATATGCTCTTTGGGGCGGCCTCCACCGGCAAGCGAGTGTTCACGACTTCGTCGAGCCCCGGCATCAGCTTGATGCAGGAAGCGATCTCTTACATGGCCGGCGCCGAACTGCCGGCGGTGATTATTAATATCATGCGCGGCGGTCCTGGTCTTGGCGGGATCCTGCCGGCCCAGGCGGACTATTTTCAGGCCGTCAAGGGGGGCGGGCACGGCGACTACCGTACGCTCGTACTCGCACCGTCGACCGTCCAGGAGGCGGTCGATCTGACCATGCTCTGTTTTCACCTGGCTCAGAAATACCGTAACCCGGTGATGATGATCGGCGACGGCATGATAGGGCAGATGATGGAGGCGGTTGAGTTCCCCGAAAGCTATGAGGAGCCGCCCCTGCCGTCAACGGACGAATGGGCGGCCACCGGGGCGCTGGATCGCAAGGCGCGGATTATCAAGTCACTCTTCCTCGATCCGGTGGGCTTGGAGAACAACGTCCTGATCCTGGAGAAGAAATACCAGCAGATGATCCGAGAAGAGGTTCGTTGTGAGTCATACAAGATCAGCGCTGAGAACAAGATTCTGATCGTCGCCTACGGCACCATGGCGCGCATCTGTCAGACGGCTATCGATGAATTGGAAGCGGACGGCGTGTCGGTGGGCTTGTTCCGACCGATCAGTCTCTACCCCTTCCCGGAGAAAGAGATCCTCAGGGAAGCCACCAGGAAAAACATCAAGTCAGTGCTGACGATTGAGATGAGCATGGCACAGATGATGGAAGACGTCGAAAGGGCGATTCAGGGTCGCCGCCCGGTGCATTTCTTCGGCCGCTCCGGCGGTATCGTGCCCACTCCCGAGGAAGTGAAAGAGCAGGTACTCAAGGTACTCAGTATCAAGCGACGTACAGCGAAGAAGAAATAACGAGGAAGTCATGGCTGTAGACAGCAAAACCGTTTTTGATCGTCCCGTGACGTTGCGCGATGTCGTGACTCATTACTGCCCCGGCTGCACCCATGGCGTAATACACCGGATGGTCTCGGAGGTGCTGGACGAATTGGGGTTGCGCGAAAGAACCTGCGGTGTGGCGCCGGTCGGTTGTTCGGTATTGTGCTACAACTACTTCGACACCGATTTCATGGAAGCGCCCCACGGACGCGCTCCCGCCCTGGCCACCGGCTTCAAGCGGATGCGTCCCGATATGATCGTATTCACCTATCAGGGCGACGGTGATTTGGCCTCAATCGGCATGGGAGAAATCATACACGCCGCTAACCGTGGCGAAAAATTCACGACTATCTTTGTCAACAACGCTGTCTACGGCATGACCGGCGGGCAAATGGCTCCAACGACATTGCCGGGGCAAATCACGACAACCTGTCCGATGGGGCGGGATACTTCGCTTACCGGAGAGCCAATCCGAATTGCTGAATTGCTGTCGGCGTTGGCCACACCTGGCTACATCGAGCGCGTGGCCGTGCACACTCCGGCACATATACTGAAGGCCAAGAAGGCGATCAGAAAAGCTTTCACCCTGCAGCGCGACAACAAGTGTTACACGCTGGTGGAGGTGCTGTCTACTTGTCCGACCAACTGGGGCAACACACCCGGTGAAGCTATCGAGTGGCTGGACGAAAACATGATGAAGTATTTCCCGCTCGGTTGCTATAAAGACTACGTCGAACCGGAGGGTAGTTGATGTCCCAGTACGAGGTCACCTTTGCCGGTTTCGGCGGGCAGGGTATTATGACGGCGGGACAGCTTCTGGCTTACGCCGGGATCGAAGAGGACAAACAGGTTGCCTGGATTCCGTCCTACGGCCCGGAGATGCGCGGCGGCACGGCTTACTGCACGGTTGTGATTTCGGATATTCGGATCGGCTCACCGATCATCAGCAATCCGCAGTGTGCCTGCGTCTTTAACCGACCGTCGTTCGACAAGTTCACACCACTTGTCAAGACGGGTGGACTGGTTATCGTGAACAGTTCGTTGATCGATGTAACGACTGACCGAACCGACATCGATGAGATCCTCGTGCCCGCCAACGAGATCGCCATGAAAGCCGGCAACGCCAAAGCGGCCAATGTCGCCGTGTTGGGTGCCTTCATCGGCGCCACCGGAATCGTGTCGTTCGATACTATCAAGCGAATCATCAAGGAGAAAATGGCGCGCAAGAAATCGGTGCTTGAGATCAACTACCACGCGCTCGACGAGGGACGCAAGCTGGCGC
>JAUWMW010000042.1 GCA_030612965.1 bacterium | reverse complement strand
AAAGGTGACGCTCTGTTCATAGTGTCCGATGCGAAGATGAAAACGGAGGGAATACTCGGCCAGCTACGTCAGTTCCTCGGACGCAAACACGATCTGGCCCGCCAGGGTGAGTGGAAATTCCTCTGGGTGACGGAGTTCCCGCTCTTTGAGTACGACGCCGAGAACGACCGGCTTCAAGCCATGCACAATATCGTATCATATCCGATGGAAGAGGACCTCCCTCTGATTGACGAAGGCTTCCGCACCGACCTCCCGCTAAGCGACCTCAGCCATCCCTGGCGGCGGGTGCGGGCACAGCAGTATGATTTGGTGGTGAACGGCTGGGAGATCGCGTCGGGTGGACAGCGGATAAATCGCCGCGACTTGCAGGAGAAGATCCTCGAAATCCTCGGCATTGACAACCAGCGGGCTGAGCGTATGTTTGGATTTCTGCTAAGGGCGCTGGAATACGGTGCGCCACCCCACGCTGGTCTGGCCCCGGGTCTTGATCGGGTCGTATCTTTGATGTGTGGTACCGAATCGATCCGCGACGTTATCGCTTTCCCCAAGACCACCAACGCCGTATCATTGATGGACGGGGCGCCGTCGGAAATCGACCCGCAGCAGTTGGAGGAACTCGGCCTGACGCTCAAGACCGATCCGTCATCCTGAGCGCACAAAATGACTATGGAACCGGTGGATAAGAAATCGAGCAGTTTTCCCGTAGAAGGTATCGATCAGCGGTTGCTGTTCGGGCAAAACGACGTCTTCCTCCGCATCATCGAATCAAATTTCGACGGCCGTGTCATCGCCCGCGGCGAGCAGGTCACAGTCGAAGGGGCGCCCCATGACGTCGATCGGATTGTACGCCTATTGGAGGATCTGGTCACTCGGGTTAAGCAGGGTGATATGATCAGCGAGCAGTACATTCATTACGCCATCAGCATGGTGAAGGAAAACGGGTTTGGTCCGGCCTCGGAGATTTCTACCGAGAATCTTCTGACCTCAGCTCTGAAGAAAGCGATAAAGCCGAAAACAGTGGGCCAGTCTCGCTATGTCGAATCGGTAGATCGGCATGATGTAGTCTTTTCCATCGGACCGGCCGGAACCGGCAAAACCTACCTGGCTGTGGCCATGGCCGTCGCCGAACTGAAGGCTAACAAGGTCAAGCGTCTCGTGTTCACGCGGCCCGCGGTTGAGGCGGGGGAGTCGCTGGGGTTCCTTCCGGGTGATATTCGGGCCAAGGTGGACCCATATTTGCGACCGGTATACGATGCTCTGTACGACATGCTGCAACCGGACAAAATCCGCAAGCTTCTCGAAATGGGCGTGATCGAAATTGCGCCCCTGGCCTTCATGCGGGGACGCACTCTTAACGAGGCTTTTGTGGTGCTGGATGAAGCCCAGAACACCACCAGTGCCCAGATGAAAATGTTCCTGACCCGCATTGGAGAGGACTCCAAAGCGATTATTACCGGGGACATCACTCAGATTGATCTGGACCGTCCGCAGAATTCGGGACTGGTAAGGGTACAAAAAATCCTCAAAGGCATCGAGGGTATCAGCTTCGTGTATCTTACGGAAAAGGACGTCGTTCGACACCGCCTGGTTCAGAAGATCATTAAGGCGTACGAACGCGCCGAAAAGCAAAGGCGCAAGGAGTAGGGCGAAACGGAATTTCGCCATATGTTCTCGCTGATTCTGAAAATCAAAAGGCGCATCAAGAAGGTTCTTAAGGTCCAGAGTGAGAGCCGGCAGTTGCCGCGAACTTCGGTTCACTCACGAACCAGAAAGCTGCTCTTGCTGCTGTTGGCCTCGGTGCTGATTGGTGTCTTCTACCCAGGCGAGGACCTTTACGATCCACTGGATATGCCGCGTGAAGGCGAGATCGCGCGTGAGGATGTCATAGCCCCCTTCCAAATCACGGTACACAAGACTGATCGCGAGCTTGACGAAGAAGAGCAGATGATTCGACTGACAGTGCCGCTGGTGGTGGACTGTGACACCGAGGCGGCGGCGGAGGCCACGAGAGGGCTGAGGCGGTTTCTGGCGGCGGTCGATTCTCTGAAGGATTCTACAACTCTCGTCGGGCCACCAGGCGAAAGAGAGTTCGAGGCGAGCCTGTCTGAGATGTTTCCCCTGCTGAGCCGCGACGCCATCACTGAATCATTCAACAGCGATGATCTCAAGAAGACCGTCGCGGTGCTCGAAGAAGTACTGCGCGAGCAGATCTACGAGGTTGGTGTCATACTCGACCATACCGCTCTGAAGAAAGCCGTGGGGCGAAACGTCCTTATCAGAAGCGGCGAGAGAGAGAATGTCTATGTTCGAGACCGGATTCTGAGTTCGGCGGAAGCCAACGGTCGGCTACTGACGGCGTTGAACCATCGTCGCGCCACGGACTCTCTCGATGTAGAATACTCGTATCTGATAGGGCACGCCCTCATCAAACCCAATCTTACCGTCAACATGCCAGAGTACCAGCGCCGTCTGCAATTGGAATTATCGTCAATCGACAGGATCAAGGAGGTGGTTGAGGAGGGTGAAATAATAGTGCGCGATGGTGTGCGCATCACCGGGCGACAGCAAGCCGTACTGGAACAGATGGCGCGCACGATGCGTACCGAAGCGATGCAACAGGGCTGGCCGGCGGCTTTCCTGCCGGTGCTTGCACGCGTGATCCTAGTCCTGGCGGCTTTTTCGAGTCTGTACGTTTTCCTCTATTACTTCAGACGCGAGATATTCAACTCCAATCCCAAGCTGCTGGCATTGTTCCTGGTATTCACTCTGCAACTGTTCTTGATCCAACTCTTGTCCCGATGGGGCATATCGAGTAGTCTCTACCCACTAGCCGTGTTGCCGGTGATGGTCACAATCCTGTTCGACACCGAGGTCGGCATTCTTTCAACCATGACGCTGGCGTTGCTGTTAGGCATGATGCACCGATTCGATTTCACCATCACCCTTGCTGCTATGGCCGTTGGAACGGTGGCCACGTTGAGTTCCCGACGTGTCCGCAAGCGCTCGCACTTTTTTCGGATTATGCTTGCTACCGCGATTGCCAGCGGTCTGTATGTTTTCCTGGTCGAACACCTCAAGTTTGCGCCCACCGACGAGATACTCGTTGAGGCCGGCTATGGACTGGTCAGCGGCGTGGTTTCGGTGCTGTTGACTATCGGTGTGCTGCCGTTTTTTGAGTCGCTGTTCGGGATCACTACTGATATTACGCTTCTGGAATTGTCGGACATGAATCATCCTCTGCTGAAACGGTTGGCCGTTGAGGCGCCCGGGACCTACCAGCATTCTATTATTGTCGGCAACCTGTCTGAGTCGGCAGCCAAGGCCATCGGCGCTAATTCGCTGCTGGCCCGGGTCGGAGCTTATTATCATGACATCGGCAAGATCGAAGTGCCTGAGTATTTCGTCGAGAACCAACTCAGCGTAAAGTCGAAACACGATGCGTTGTCACCATCCATGTCCTCTCTGATTCTGTCGTCGCATGTCAAGCGGGGCCGCCAGTTGGGCGAGGAGGCGGATATCCCCGACGACGTGCTCAATTTCGTCGAAGAACACCACGGCACCATTGTTCAATCTTTTTTCTACAACCGGGCTCTCGAGCAGGGTGAGGATCCGTCGGTGATCGACAAGTACCGCTACCCGGGCCCGAAACCACAGATCAGAGAAACCGCCATCGCCATGCTGGCCGATGCCGTTGAAGCGGCCAGTCGCACTCTGGATGACCCGAAGCCGGCGCGGATCGAAAACCTCATACAGAAGATAATCAACGATCGGTTCCAATCCGGCGAACTGGATCAATGCCCACTCACTCTGAAGGACCTGGCCAGAATCAAGGAAGCCTTTGCCCAGGTGTTGATCGCTTCGTTCCATCATCGTGTCGTCTATCCTTCGACGTCCGATGATTTGGAGGCAGCCTCCGAATGAGATTGTCAATCCATAAAGAGACTCCAGCCAGGCTACCGTCGACCCGATTGATGCGCTTGTTCGAGATGGTGGCCGATGCTGAAGCGCCGCGCAACGATGGGAACGTGAATCTCATTTTTGCCGCCGATGCCATAATCCGTCGCCTGAACCGTCAGTTTCGCGGTATTGACCGAACCACCGATGTCCTGTCATTTCATCTGGATGAACCGGACGATACCGACCATACCTTTGGTGAGATATATATCAGTGTTGCCATGGCCGCTCGACAGGCCGCTGAATATGGCCACGGTCGATACGAGGAGTATCTGCGGCTCGCCTGCCCCGGGTTTCTGCATTTGTTCGGTTATGATCACACTGGGCCCGCACAACAGAAGAAGATGGCCTCAAGGGAAGAGTTCTATCTGGCTCGTCTTCATGGAGTTGGATGAGCATGTTTGAACTTATTGGTTTACTCCTGATTGTTCTGTGTTATGTCACGGCCTATCTCGTTGCCCTGTACGCGCGCGCTGTCTACATCGATCCGGATGATGTAGAGGAGATCGGTCCGGGACTACCCGAAGGCAAACGCAGCTTCCTGATCCGCCTGGCCGATGACCCGCGCGCCTTTGTCCAGATTGCATTGGTTTACAAGTCGGCGGCGCTGATCGTATCAACATTGGCGACAATACGTGTGCTGGAGAGATTTGCCCAGCGCCTAGAGATGGCGCCGCACTCGCTGATCATCGTAGGACTTATCCTGGTTTGGCTCTCATTTGTTTTGGTCGTCGAGTACCTGACGCGTCGTGCTTCACGGCGCGCCGTTAGTCCTCGAATGCTGCGACACCTGTGGATCATCGCTTCCATCTATGTCGCATGCTACCCCGTCATCTGGATTTACCGACGCGCGCTGGAGAGGGCGCAGGGAAACACGCCGGTGTCAGAGGAAGAAAAAGAAGAAATCGTTGAGCGCGCTATTGAAACTCTGGCCGAGGAGGCGGGGATTAGCGAGACGATCGTCGAAGACGAAGAGAAGCAGATGATCGGCCAGATTTTCCTGCTGGACCAGACCGTCGTACGAGAAATCATGGTTCCCCGGATTGATATCACCGGCGTCGAGAAAGGACTGAGCTTCCGAGGAATCCGCGAATTGGTGCTCGCGGACGGGCATTCACGCTACCCTGTTTACGACGGCGCCATCGACAAGATTGTCGGGCTGGTCTATGTCAAGGACCTGTTTTCCAACATGCCGGAAGCAGGTGAGAAGTTCGTTATTGAGAACTACCTGCGAGATCCGTACTTCGTGCCCGAGACGAAAATAATCGGCGAGTTGCTGCAAGAGTTCAAGTCAAAGAGATTCCACATCGCTATCGTGGTTGACGAGTACGGCGGCATAGCCGGGTTGGTAACATTGGAAGATATCCTCGAAGAAATCTTCGGTGAAATACAGGATGAACATGACGCCGAAGAGGCTGAGTTCACTGAGCTTCCCGACGGGCGTTATCGAGTGAGCGCCGGTCTGCTGGTTGAGAAGCTGCAGGACTATCTCGACACCGACTATGAGCAGGGCGACTACGACACGGTCGGTGGCCTGATCTATGATCTTGTCGGATCCGTTCCCAGGGAAGGGCAAAGGGTCCAGTGGCACGACATCGAGTTCGAATTGGAGCGGGTCGAGGGTCAGCGAATCCTCCTTATAATCGCGACGAAAAGGTAGTCATGCGGTGTTCTGTCCCGGGCTACATCTATGCCGTCTCGTGCCCGGCGTGCTTATCAGTATGGTGATGATAGAGACGTGTGATTGGTGCCGACGCCGGTGTCGGCGTTGATACGCGCACGGATTCGGCCCTACTTCGGCTGAGGTGTCGGGGCCGATGCCTCGGTGCAGGATTGGAGATTCTTCCGCAACATTTCCCGCAACGTTTCAGCGATTTCAACATTCTTGAAAGGTTTGGCGATGAAGGCGTCGGCTCCTGCCCGGAGAGCGTCCTGCGCCGAATACTCACCAGCGTAGGCTGTGATCAGGATGACGCTGATTTCGGGATGGCGTGACTTTATCTCGGACAGCAGGGCGATGCCATCCATATTGGGCATTTTGATGTCCGAGATGACAATGTCGCACGACGCTTGGGATAGACGGTCCAAGGCATCGTGGCCGTCGCACGCCTGACGAACCTGGTACCCCTCGCGGCTTACGATCCGGGCCAGAATCTGTCTGATGAAGGTCTCATCGTCGACAATCAACACTGATGCTTGCGGATCCATCCTTCCCTCCTGCTACCAATTATCCAACTGGGCCGATGAACACCATCGACCGGTACATTACTTCTGTTATCGGAATTCCGTCACTGAGTTTTACCACAATTCTTGATATCCTCACGCTATCACCGCGTTTATCATGCCACTGTACCTTGGTTACTGCCGCTGGAGAGAGTACAACAGAGACCTAACAGGTTGTTGAAAAAGTCCCAACTGATGTCATTGCGAGCGACCAAAGGGAGCGCGGCAATCTCCAATTGTTATGGGGCAGCCACTTAGAGATTGCCGCGGTCGCCTGCGGCAACCTCGCAATGACGGTTGCAGCGTTTTTCAACAGCCTGCTAAGGGTCGTTGTAGTGTCTATGCTGCGATGGTCGGGGGTAACTGCCAATCACTGGTCCAAGACAAAATGAGCGTATAACAACAGCGCAAGAATGAGACTGAACAACAGACCGGACAGGAATCCGACTCTGAAGGTTTGGTATTTGGCCAGCCGAGTTTTCTTCTTTTGGCCGGCTTCAGACAGGTCGGCCTGGCAGTGCTTGCACCGGGTGGCTCCGGCCACGATCGGTTCCAGACAGAAAGGGCACTTCTGGAGTTGTTTGGCGACCGACATACCGATATCATTACCTGTCGGATGGTTTCAATCAACCAAAAAAGATGCACCCTCAAGTGAGGGCTGAATAGGCGAGTAGAGCGGGCCTGCTCAGGGCTTCATCAGAGCTTCCGCCGGAAACTCAACGGCGGCAAACCAGCTTAGGTCGATATCGTCAAACAGACAATCCCGTTTTTTACAATCGTCGAAGAACTGACGATCTCCCGGCTCCAATGTATGTCCGTCGAACTTCTTCTCGGCTATCTCGACCAGTCGTTGGAAATCAGCGAAATGTTCGCTGATTCTGAGTTCGCCGTAATCGCGGGCGGCCCAGGTCGAAATTAAAAACTGCCAGTCGGATGCTGACAGCAACATGAGTTCACGGGCCATCTGTTTTAGGATATCTTCCAGTTCTCGGTCACCTTTGTCGGATAGCGACGACCATCGCTGGGCCAGCGCGCACATCTTGTCCTCAGCTTCGTAGATGTGTTGCCAGGTCCACTCGGTATGTTTATTGAGCCAGATATAGTGATGGTTTCCCTGACCCCAGCTTCCTTCCGGAATAGACACCACGCGGGTCGGCTGAGTGCGCTCGAGATGTTCGCTGAGGAAGGTGAGTTCGACCTCGTTGCTCTGAGCGAGTTTGCGCAGCACGTGTTTGAGAAAGTGCGGTCCCTCGAACCACCAGTGTCCGAACAGTTCGGCGTCGTACGGCGCTACAAGAATTCCTGGTTTACCGTTGGCTTCATTATAGGTGGAAAGAATGTCGGTCACCTTGCCCGCAAAGTGATCGCCATTCTCAGGAATGCGGTCCATGGCGCGTTCCAGGGAATATGGCACCTTATCAGCCAGGTCGGCCTTGACCGAAGTGACCGCCCAGTAACGGTGACCGCCGGGGAATCGCTTCTTGTGGAAATCCAGGTAATTGCCGTCGCCCGGATAACCGTGCTCACCGGACCAGACCAACAGTCCGGTCTCAGGATCGCGCGTGAATATCGCCGTGGGTTTCTTGCCTTCCGGTGAAGAACTGACCAGATAGACTTCGCGTGGCGTCTTGTCCTTCTCCTCTTGACGGGGCCGATATTGCTCCTGGAACTGTCCCCACAGTTGCTTCAAAGCATCAAAGCGGTCAATATAGACGCCGATCGACTTGCCGCCTTTTAGCAGTGCGGAGTCTATGATAAAGAAATCCAGCCCGTTTTCGGTGAGGAATTCGTCAACGCCTTTGCGAGCGTACGGTTCCGGGTTGTCCTCGGTACCTACTGGCCGGGTCCAATTGTAACGTGGTCGGTAGGCGCACTCGGGCAGCCAGATTCCCCTGGGGTCCCGTCCGAAATGTCGGCGGTAATTGCGCACCGCCATCTTCGTCTGGGCCTGCAGTGACTCATCGCGCGACAGAAGAGGGTAGTAACCATGGGTGGCGCCGCAGGTGATGATCTCCAGACAGCCGGCATCCTGCAGTTTCCTGAATTCGTAGATGACATCCTGCCCAATAGAACTGAAATACTCTAAAGTATT
This sequence comes from bacterium, assembly GCA_030612965.1. Classification (GTDB taxonomy): domain Bacteria; phylum Zixibacteria; class MSB-5A5; order GN15; family FEB-12; genus JAJRTA01. The sequence goes on along the minus strand of JAUWMW010000042.1, from coordinate 4,371 downwards.
GCCGTAGAATTCTTCCCAGTAGTGAGCTGTCGTCAGCATTGTCTGATCGTTGAAGCCGTAGAATTCCTCGCTGTCCCGCTGGGCGGCTTCAATTTTCTGACGGAGATAAAAAGTGAATTCATCCTTGAACGAATTGTCAGCGAGCTGTTCACACAGCACCGGCGACAGGCCGATGGTAAGCTTGGGACGACAACCCTCGGCCGACAGTTCGTTCATCATTCGGATAATCGGCAAGTAGGTTTCGGCCACCGCCTCGCTGAGCCAGTCGGTACCGTGGGGCCACCGCCCATGTGAGAGAACATACGGCAGGTGGCTGTGCAGGACAAAAGCGAAATAACCGCGGGTCACTTCTCCTCCTCGGGCTGCGTACCACTGCTGGCCTCAAAACCGATTGTCTGAGACATTTTCTCCGCACTACCGTGAATTTTGATCTCGCCGAACTGTTTTTCGAACTTTTTCAGGTTGTCCTCTAACGCCTTAGACATCAACTTGGCGTGCATGGGGGTCATTATGACCCTTGCCAATACGCGTGCTTTGGGTGATCGGGGCATCACTCGGGCGAAATCGAATACGATCTCCGTCGGGGAGTGCATTATCATACACAGATTAGCATAGATCCCCTCGGCTTCTTTGTCGCCCAATTCGACTTTTATCTGTTGCTGCGGGTGTTGCTGCATTTTTCTCATTGTTCCTTTTTTCAAATGACAGGATTTCTTAACTTGTTCAGGTAAGGCCATTTTAATATATTCGCTACCTAAGTCAACCTTATTTAGGTAAAATGCCCTTGTGCGGACAACGCTAACGGCCGAGAGGTTGGAAATTGGCACTGACGAACAGCAGGATTGAACAGTTGGTCGATAATTTCGGCCGGTCGAAGATACTCATTTTGGGCGATATCATGCTCGACGAGTACTTGCTCGGTGTGGTCGACCGTATTTCGCCCGAAGCTCCGGTGCCTGTTGTGGAGATCACTTCCAGCAAGCAACTCCTGGGTGGATCAGCTAACGTGGCGGCTAATATCCGCGCTCTCGGTGAGCAACCGATCCTCCTGGGCGTTGTCGGCCCGGATGAAGCCTCGACCAAACTCAACGGTCTGCTGGAACAGAAGGACATCACGGCCGACGCCATTATTACCGATGAAGATCGGCAGACTACCATCAAGACCCGCGTTATTGCGCATGGCCAGCAGGTGGTGCGGGCCGATAGGGAGGATCGCCATGAGCTCTCGGAACAAACCGAACAGAGGGTGCTCGAAGAATTCGATTCCTGGGCCGATGAAATCCAGGCGGTAATCATATCGGATTACGGAAAAGGTGTCATCACCGCCAGTCTGCTTGAGCGGGTGATCCAGATCTGCCAGGACAAGAATATCTTTATCGCCGTCGACCCCAAGGAAACGCACTTTTTCAACTACCGGCACGTGTCCTTGATTACGCCCAACCACCACGAGGCTGGGTTTGCTTATGGCCTTCGGATTCGCACCGAGTCCGACCTACTGGAGGTGGGCGCAGGGTTACTGAAGAAACTCGAGGCGCGTTCGATTCTGATCACACGTGGACAGGATGGAATGTCTTTGTTTCAGGACGGCGCCGAACCGACTCATATCCCCACTTTTGCGCGCAAGGTGTTTGATGTCACCGGCGCCGGTGATACTGTCATTGCCACCTTTGTAGCAGCCGTCTGTGCCGGCGCCGATCTGGTGGAGGCGGCTGTGGTCGCTAATGCCGCCGCCGGTATCACTATCGGTGAGATCGGTACGGCCAGCGTCACGCCCGCTCAACTACGGCAGGAACTGCTATTGAACGTCAAAAACGGCAATCTTGTCACCACCCATAGCGGCTCGTGACGTTATCCCAATGCCGGTCCGAAATTTCATCAGCCGAACTAAAATCGCCGCTCTGGCCGCCCGTTTGAAACGAAGTGGCAAGCGGGTTGTTTTCACCAACGGTGTCTTCGACATTCTGCACCGTGGACACGTTGAGTATCTGGCCAAAGCGAAATCACTCGGCGATGTTCTGATTGTCGGGCTCAACAGCGATGCCTCGGTGCGACGGATCAAGGGACCGACCCGACCGCTTCAGAGGCAATCCGACCGTGCGGTGATCTTGCTGGCGCTTGAGTCGGTGGACTATGTTGTTGTCTTTGGCGAGGATACTCCTGATAAGCTAATCCGACAGATTAAGCCTGACATTCTGGTCAAAGGCGCCGACTACAAGATTTCTGAGATTGTCGGTGCTGACTTCGTGCGATCATACGGCGGCTCTGTCCGCCGCATCCGCCTCACCCCAGGCCGCTCCACGAGCGGGCTGGTGGGGAAGGTGTCCGAAGCACGCCACCGGTAGCAGCACAACCATTATCCCCGATTACGTCGACCGTAAGAAACTTGGCTGGTAGATTCTCGTTAAGGGACAGGGATAGCCGGATCAGCTAAGCGCTGCTAATCCGACGATTCGATAAAATCCGGACCCCACCGGCCGAAGGCTGCTTCCTTGAGAACCTTCTCGTAATCAGTGTCGGGATCTGTGCGGTTAACCGTAACGAACAAGCATTCGTCACCGGTCGAGATAAGATACAACCGATCACGCTCGACTTCGTAAACGCCGCGACGACGTCGCGGGCCTGGTCCGGGGAGTTCATCAAACAGTGTGAGCAGTTCGTGGAGACCTTTGAAGATAGTCGCGAAGGCCTTCTTGAACTGATGGGCTGTCGCCTGAGCGTGGAAGGTTCCGTCGTTGCTGAGTCGATATATGTGCTCGACACCGGGCACTTCGCGCAGCGACTCCTTGAGGCCGTTGAGTGATTCCTCAGTCTCCATTTTGGACGACTGAGCCGGCGGTGTCTGATCCTGAGGCGACCCGGCTGTTTGCGGGACATCTTGTAGCTGGACGATTTGTTCAACCTCGGCATGCTGGTGTCTGATGATCTCTTCCATCCGCGTCAACTCTTCGGCCGAATCCACCACGCGCGGCAACCGTTTCTCGATTTTGTGCAGCACCTGCCCCGAGTTGAGGATAGTCGTGGTGATACGCGGGTACGGACGGTAGGTATACTCCGTCTGCAATTGCAAGGGGCCGGATTCTTTCTGGACCAGAGAGGTCCGACCCGCCGGGATGTATCTATTAGTCGCCATTGGTTCCTACATTTCAACGCTCACAGGGCTACGTAAGTATATCGGCATTTTCAGCAGTTGGAATAACCGCAAGCCTGACAGGTGAAGCAACCGGCGTCAAAGATCATGGCGGCTGAGCATTCCGGGCAGATTTCACCGGGATCGTCCGCTGTTCGTTCAACTTCAGAAGAAGACCCGAAGCGGCCCTGCAATACCTGGGCGATGGCGTCCGGAATCGAGGACCCCTTGGAGCCGCCCGAGAAGCCCGGACTGGAGCCGCCGATGCCCCGAAGCTGTCTGATTATTCGGTGCACCGGCACGTGAGCCCGTAAAGCAAGGGAGACGAGCCGACAGATCGCTTCGGTATCGGCCATAGTGGTATAGCCGGATTTGCCGATGTGGGCGAACAGTTCAAACGGCCGGCCGTCACGCAAGTTTACCGTGACGTACAGATTCCCGTAGCCGGTTCTGATCTTCTGCGTAAAGCCGCTCAGCATATCCGGTCGCTTTTCCACTTTGGGAGCGTAGCGTTCGGGCTTCTTGCCGTTATCACTGGTAGACAGCACCTGGTGTGGACGCGAACCGTCGCGGTAGATCGTCACCCCCTTGCACCCCAACTCGTAGGCCAACTCGAAGGCCCGCCTCACCTCCTCACGTCCAGCCGAGTTCGGCAGGTTTATTGTCTTGGAGACGGACGAGTCGCAGTGTTTCTGGAAAGCGGCTTGCATGTGCACATGTTCTTCCGGCGCAATATCCGCCGAGGTAAGAAAGACGGCCTTGATTTCATCCGGGATTTCGTCGACGGCGCTTAACGACCGACAACGCGCGATCTTCTCGATCAACTCATCCGAGTAGAACCCACCTTGACGAGCGGCCTCAGCGAACAGGGGGTTGACCTCGGTCATCCGCGTGCCGTCTAGGACATTTCGTTCGAAAGCCACAGCGTAGAAAGGCTCGATCCCGGAGGAACACTGGGCGATGATAGAGAGAGTTCCGGTCGGCGCGATAGTGGTGACGGTGGCGTTGCGCATGGTCAGGTTGTCCCGGGCGAAAACAGAGTTCGCCCAGTTGGGGAACTTGCCGCGCGTCTTGGCCAACTCCGACGAGTGATTGCGTGCTTCGGTTTCGATAAACGTCATGACCTGCTCGGCCAGGTCCACCGCTGTCTTGCTGTCGTACGGCAGCCGCAGTTGCACTAACATGTCGGCCCAGCCCATGACGCCCAGCCCGACTCGGCGGTTCTTCTTGGTCTGTTCTTCGAT
>JAUWMW010000223.1 GCA_030612965.1 bacterium | reverse complement strand
AATCTGAGCGTCGATCCCTGTTTTATCGGCCCCGGCGACTATCACCTGCAGGATACCTCAGCCGCCTGGCACGCCGGGGATTCGACCATCTACAACACCGACGGCAGTCGCTCCCACATCGGTCTCTATGGTGGTCCGCAGGCCAAAGCCGATCGGCCGTAGTCATTTCCCGACAGGTCAGCAAAAACATTAAGTTTGATCGGACGATTGACCGATTATAACAAAGACAGGCATACAGAACACTTATACGAGGTGATTTTATGAAACGCTTAATGCTGGTGCTGCTTTGCACCCTGCTCGGCTTGTCGGTGATCCTGATTTTGGGTTGCGACAAGGACGACGATGTCACCGGTAACGATGACACAACTCTGAACCCACAGGATTCAGTGATGATAGAAGACGTCCTCCAGCAGGATTTGTTTGAGACTCCCTTGAGGTCGCTGGAGGTATCATGGTTACTGCTTAACTCCATTCTAGGAGCGCAGATGCCGAAAATGTCGAACCCGGTGGCGGCACTGGGTCAGGACGACGAAGTGCTGGTCATCATCGCGGCCGAATACCTGGGGTATTCTGACGGCTGGCATGTTTTCGACTTCCATGCCAGGGTAACTGACCAGTCCATTCTGGACACTGTCGATATCGTGGGCACCGACTCCGTGCAGATCATCGTAGACGGCGACCCGGTCCAGTACCCTGTTCCAGGTACTGTAATCGAGGGCCTAAAAGAGCGTGCCCACGCCGACTGGTGGACTAACTCTGATGACACCGGCGCCATTCACCACCGGCTGGAGATTGATCTGGATACCTCCTTGGCCGGCGACACTCTGATAACGATCAACGGCACGGTTGATGACTATTTCAATGTCCATGAAGGGGACGATTTCGGGGTTTGCGACATAGAACTGAGCCTGGATCAGGCAATCACCAACATTGTGTTTAACGTCAACCAGGAATCCGATTGTCCGGAGTCCGGGCAAATCGTACAAATCGCCACGATTGACATTCATTGTGTCGGCCAGGGTGCCAACGCCGGGTACACGTTGGATATCAGTGGGGTCTGGACAGTAACAGCCACTGTTAATGAGGGCGAGGACACGGTGACCATCACCTTCTCGAACGGCGTTGTTTCATGGACCGTGGTTGAGCCATGCGGCGGTGGCGTGGCTAAAAGCGGTTGGATTGACTGAGACGACTGCTGACAAAAAGAACAACAGCTTGCGACGGCTGGTGAGCAACGTCGCACTCGAATAGCGCAACCCATGAGCCCGCACCTTTACGGTGTGGGCTCATCGCATATGGTTTCACCCCGATTGCCTGCCTTGAGTTGGTGCAGCCGTCATCGAACGCTCGATCAGTTGTGCCGAGCGCCTTACCATCATGATCGATCTCGATATTACATCCCACATTAATAGGGGGACTAGAACAAGAATCGCCAAAGCAGCGCCGCTGACGAATCTCCACTGTCCCAAGAGTTGGTTTCACCGGGATACAGGCAAGTATCCGTTGAATCTTCCGATAAGAAAGACTAAGGCGGCAATCCGTTTTGGGTCGTTCACTGACGCGGCCTGATATACCGCCCATAGAAATGAAGGAAATTATGGAAAACCCAGCCGAGAGAGAGTAAACGGACCACAAATAAACCTGCAAATACTTAGTCTTTTCCTATTGACAACTAGCGCAGTTGGCCTTATATTAGGCCTCGGACGATGGATGATAGGCACAGATCGACTCCTTTGGGGTCAAAACTTCTTTCCGAGCAAAAGCTGTTCTAGTACTTCAATCTCGGCCAATGCGATGTTGGCGCGAGGGATACAAGCAGACTACTTATACGGATTAACTGCTTCGAAGAATGTCAACATGAAAAAGGCGAGTCGAGTTCAGTAAACGAACTCGGCCTCGACAACGAAATATGGTCTGTTTAACGGGAGTGCTCCTATTGAGCCTTGGCTAAGGGTTAGCAAAAGCACGAACTTCGAATCTCGATCAGGAGGAACGAATGGCTCTCGGATTGAAAACTACCACGCTCAAGGCGCCGACGTTGTTGGCGGGAGTACTGGCCCTAATGTTGTTGATCGGCCCCACGGCTAATGGTCAACTGCCTGATCTTATCGTTCAGGTAGGTGATACCTCGGCTGTTTCTGGGGCCCAGAACACGGTTATTTCGGTGTACTTGTCCAACTATCACGACACAGTTGCCGGATTCAACATCTGGCTCCAATTGGATCGCCCCGATATCGCGATTTTCCGGACCAACGTCGATTCGACTATTGACACCACTCGTTGGCTCTGCCTGGAGTATGATCCGGTTGAGACCGATTCTTGTGTCGACTCCATCCACGTCACCGGAGACTCCATCTACTGGCGCTGTGATGTTTGGGAAGGCCCGAACTGTACCGATTCCACCATGGTGCCGATTGACTCGACTCATGACTGGGCGCACTTCGCCGAGTGGGACTGGTTCAACATCGACACCAACGAGGTGCTGATCGGCAGCATTGATGCGACCGGTACCCTGGTGGAGAACTGGGAATGGGTTGACGCTCGCTCCCTTTCCGGGTACGGAACCGACCTTAATATCGCCGGCATCGCTGACTTGCCTGCGCCGCCGTCCACGGCGGGGATCGCCCCTCAACAGGGCGGGCTGTTGATCAAGCTGGTAGCCGATGTGCTGGATATTCCCGATACCCTGCAGGACCGCACGGTTAATATTCTGATCCAGTCGAACCTCCTGAGCCGCTTCAACTTCTCCCGACCGGACGGATCCTCGATAGGCATTCTACAGGAAGAGGTGCCGGACACCAATTATTGGCGCTGTGTCTTGTGGGGCGGCTCTACCTGTCTGACCTGGCAAAGAGTCTCCAGCCCACCGTATGATTCCATTGAGGTTGGTGTCGATACCATCTCATATATCGACACCGTCAATGTCTGGTTAGATAACGGCGCTCTGACCATCGATCCGCCACCGATGGGCAAATGCTGTTTCGGTACTCCTGAACCTCTTACCTGTATGGTAAACATACATTGGGCCTGCGACACTCTGATTAATGGCAAATGGACCGAGGCGGCTGACTGCAGCGGGCCGGATCCATGTCCTCTGGGAATCTGCGGTGATATCGACGGCAGCGGGTCGGAGATACTTGACATTTCAGACCTCGTCTACCTGGTCGACTACATGTTCATCGGCGGACCGGAACCCGATCCCCTTTGGGTGGCCGATATAGACGACTGCCTGGGGTCAGTGGACATATCTGATCTGGTTTACCTGGTCGACTTCATGTTCCTGGACGGACCGGCGCCATGTGAATTGTGTGTCAAATGAAAATAGGAAAAACAAACATATTTGTAAACGGCCACCCTTGCCGAAAGGTGAGGGCGGCCAGAACCCTTAACCACTAAGTAGAGATGGAAAGGAGGACTCTTAAAAGAGGTACTGTTTTATGACACACGCTCAAATGAAAGGACGTTATCTTGTTCTATCCCATTTTGCGATGAACTCTCCTATGACTAGGTGGCTCTCGTCCGGGAGATGTTTCCAATGCGACCCGAGGGGGGAGAAAGAATGAGATCAACGGACATATCATGTATTTCGCTAACGAAGTAATTAGGAGAACAATAATGAAACGCATATCTTTGATGCTTGCATTGTTCTTGACCCTTTCATTTGGCATGGCCTTTGCGCAAAACGGTGGCGATGTGTATCTGGACCATGTTGACGGACTCGTCGAAGGTAAGATCCCGATTAACGTCGGTCCCGTTACTTTCCACTTCAATTATCGCAACCTTGATCCGGTGTACAAGGCCAAGGGTATCACCAATGGTTACATAGTGACTGCCACTGGCGGCGCCACGTGGGCAGTCGGCACGGTCCGAGGGGTGGACTTTGACGACGAGTTCACATGGGGACCGGCCGAGGACCACTTCAACCTGATTTGGTCATACAACCCATTCAGTTGGGATGGCGGCGGTGGTGATGACGTGCTCGGCATTGGCGGCTCCGTTTCCACCGGCGACGGCTTGCCTCCACTCTATGATGGTCCTGCTGTATGGTTCAAGCTGGACTTCACCGGTTCGATCGCAGGCGAGACCGTCTGCATCGACTCGACCTTTTATCCGCCGACAGGCTCCTGGATGTGGGCCTATGGCACGCCGCCGA
>JAUWMW010000344.1 GCA_030612965.1 bacterium | reverse complement strand
CTCAGGACAGGCTTGGGTTTCGACTTGTTGGTGTTTCCTCAAGTGCCCTCTTGAGAAAGGAAAAAAGCCAATACGGGAGTGGCCATCTCAAACTTTAGTGCGCGGTGGACGTCCTCATCTACCGCGTTCACCCCGAAAAGTTGTCGGCGCACGGTGACGTACGCCGACCACAAATACCAAATGTCGCTGTTCAACCCATAACTTCTTCGGGGAAAGTCGGGCACAAACCGCTATTGACATTAAGGCCGCCGGCGACTACTATTACGTCGTTTGATTGCAGGTATAATGCCTCAGAGTGGAGCCTGGATGCACGAATCGATATTGATGGCAGCAAATGCACCCGAGCATAATCCGATCGTCGCGGCTGGATACCTTCCCGAGTCTGTGTTCATATTCATCAACAGCATTGTAGCTATACTGTTTCCCAGTGGAAGAGGGTCGCTTGGTAGCTAAGAAGGATCCAGATGGCAAAACGCACTGAGACCGGAGATCACTCGAAATCAATACAGCGTGGTTTGCCGACCAGGCCGAAAGATGTGTTCGTAGCCCCGCCGGCTCGTCGTATCGATTGGCGACGGATCGGATTCATCTCACTAGGGCTGGGTCTTTTTGGTGCTGTCTATGCATTCCCTGAGTTGCCGGCTGCGGTTGACCCCGAAGGGAAGGAGTTCGTGCTCAGCCGCGAGGGTCAGGCAGCCCTGGGGCTGTTTCTGCTGGCTGCCGTCTGGTGGGTCTTTGAGGTCATTCCGATCGGCGTAACCTCGATTGCTATCGGCGTGATCCAGGTATTGTTCCTGATTCGCCCGGCCAAAATAGCCTTCGGTGACTTCATGGATCCATCGGTGTGGTTTATTATCGGGTCGGTAGTGATCGGCATGGCCTTTTCGCAGACCGGATTGACGAAACGAATGGCGTACAGAATGTTGCTCTTAGTGGGGGAACGAACGAGTCGCATCTACCTTGGATGCTTTGTCATGACGGCGTGTCTGACTCTCATAATGGCGCACACGGCGGTGGCGGCCGCGGTGTATCCGCTCTTCATGGTCATCTACACGCTCTATGATGAAGACAATCGCCCGACACGCTTCGGCAAAGGGTTGTTCATCGGCATGGCCTTCGTGGCCGGCGCCGGTAGTATCATCACCCTTCTGGGGGCAGCTCGTGGGGCCGTCGCCATCGAGTTTTTCAGCGGCATTATCGGGCGTGATATTGGTTTCTTCGAGTTGTCATATTACATGGCGCCGGTCGGGATTGTCATGACCTTTCTCTTGTGGTTGTTCTTCATGGTCCTTTACCGACCGGAGCAGAAAACAATCCCCGGGCTGAAGGATCGAGTCAGCACCCTAAACAACAACCTCGGTCCCATCACTCAGAATGAGAGACTGACGCTGGTGATAGTAGGCGTGGCCATTGTAACCCTGGGCCTGCGGGCGGTGATTCCGGAATTGCAGTTCTTGCACAAGAGCGCCGTGATCCTGATGACCACGCTGGCCTTCTTCATTTTCAAAGTGCTTACGATCGAAGATCTGGAGCGGATCCCCTGGAACATCATCCTGTTATTCGGCGGCGCCATGAGTATCGGTTTCTGTCTTTGGGATACCGGTGCGGCTGCCTGGCTGGCCATTCAGTTTGTGGGAGTGATTCAAAACGCCGGCTGGTTCGTGTTCGTCATGGGTATCGCGATCTTCGTTCTGATAATGACTAACCTGATCATGAACGTGGCGGCTATCGCCATTTCCCTGCCGGTGGCGCTGGTGGTGGCGCCATATCTTGGCGTGGCGCCGGAGGTAGTGCTGTTTTCATCGTTGGTAGTGGCCGGTATGCCGTTCCTGCTTCTGGTGGGTGCGGCGCCCAACGCCATCGCC
>JAUWMW010000310.1 GCA_030612965.1 bacterium | reverse complement strand
CCGCTGACCAACCGTGGCGTCGGTTATGCCGTCGAACTACTCGGCTCAGCCATCGGTGCATTGTTGACGTTGACGGTACTCCTGCCGATGTTAGGCATTTCGTGGGTTCTGATAATTCTGGGCGCCATCCTGTTAGTGGGGCTGGTCGGTGCTCAGCTTACTGAACGATGCTACTGATTCCGTCGCCTCCGACGTACCGGTGCTGTCGTGTGCCTCTGTCCAACAGTGTCGTGGTGTCGGCCGATCCCGAGGTTGTCCCAAAAGTGTGTGTTCCGGCGGTTCTTGTCCGCCGCGGCGGATGTGACCTGCCGGTTGATAGACCTACTGTGCAACAATGGCTTATGAGTAATCGTCGGGTCACATCCTCGACTTCGTCGAGTCCAGGACCGGACGAAACAGTCTCTTGTGACAGCTTTTTTGGACCCGGGGGGAAACTGCTGTCGTGTGGGGCTATATGGAAATCACACCGCCACAACATGGGCACCTCATAATGCAGGCTACTCAGGGGACAGAACACACGGACCTTCATTCAGTTAATGGGCATAAACGTTTGACATTGTTGCTCCGGTCAACCATACTGGCGGTGTGAATTATTCAACGAAGAGCCCGCACCTGTTCCACATTCCGGTGATGGGCACCGGTTTCAGTATTGACACGCCCCTGAAAGTTGCGAAATACGGTATCTCGTCCGTGGTCTCCCTGGTCGATGATGTTCTCATAGAACAGATGCGGCGATTCCATTGTGAAAGGCTTGACCTGCCGTACGTAGAAATACTCGACAGCGACGAAGACCCCCGGGCCAACCGCATCACCGCCTACCTGGAACTCTTGAGTGAGGTGGTCCGTGGTCAGGTTAAAGCACTGCAATCCTCGCCATTTGAGTCGGGGAGCGAGATTACGCGCTACTTTGAGATGCTCCCGGACGCACCGCTGAAGCGATCCTATCTTGAGATGCTCAAGGTATCGGACCCCAGACAGAAGACTGAATTGCAGAACTCTCTGCGGCCTCAGGCCGTTCCGGGCAGCATCGATGTTAATATAATGACCAAACTGGACCGCGACATCGACGATAGCGGTAAGAGATCGCCGGAGTTCGCCGATGCCATGGCTGCTCTCAGGGGTTACGCCAGGAGCGGATTGCGATCATCCATAATCTTCTCGGCCGGCATCAACCGACGCCTTTTCAGTTATCTCGCCAAGTTCGATGATTTTCTCCCCGATGACCACGGCATTCTCCGCAAGAAAATCGTTCTGAAGGTAAGCGACTTCCGCTCAGCTATGATCCAGGGTCGGTATCTGGCCAAAAGAGGACTATGGGTTTCGGAATTCAGGATTGAATCAGGGCTCAATTGTGGCGGTCATTCCTTCCCTACTGAAGGACACTTGATGGGTCCCATCCTGGATGAGTTTAAGCGCAAGAAGACGGAACTGATCGATGATCATCACAAAATCTACAACCGGGTGCTTGCCGCCATGGAACGTTCCCGGGTTCAGTCACCGCACGAGGTTCGCATCACAGTTCAAGGCGGTATTGGCACGGCCGATGAAAACAGATTTCTCCTGCAACATTTCAGAGTCGACGGCACCGGCTGGGGAACGCCCTTCCTGCTGGTCCCGGAAGTAACAAATGTAGACGACGTTCACTTAAAGAGACTCTCGGCAGCCGGTGACAGCGATGTGTACCTGAGCGACCGCTCCCCGCTTGGTGTGCCCTTCTGGATATTGCGCAACTGTGGAAGCGAAGAAACACACCGCCAGCGGATCGACACCGGCAAACCGGGTAGTCCGTGTCCAAAAGGCTATCTGGCAGCCAACACCGAATTTACGGATGTCCCAATCTGTCGGGCGTCTCGACTGTATCAGAATCGGAAGCTCCGGCAGCTTTCAGAGTCCGACCATTCCACGGAGCAGTTGAGCGCCATGAAGGAACGCGTCTTGGCCAAATCCTGCATCGGTCATGGCGTTGGCGGCGGCGCGACTTTGAAACTCGGGATAGATCCCAAGGCAAACCCGGCTATCTGCGCCGGCCCAAACATCGCGAACTTCTCCAAAGTCGCATCTCTGGAGGAAATGGTTAGCCATATCTACGGACGTTTATCTTTACTGAGCAGTTCCGACCGCCCGCACATGTTCATAAGCGAACTATCAATCTACGTTGATTACTTCCGTCAGGAAGTTCAGAAAGCATCGGAGGAGTTGGTAGACAGAGCAGCGAAGTGCTACGCGGAGTTCAAGCACAACCTGATCACCGGTATCGATTACTACCGCGATCTTGCCGAACAGTTCAGCGCGGAGCAGAAGGAACGGTTTCTGTCGGAACTCGATACCTTGTTCAGTGAGATAGAAGACGTCCTCCCGGGGACACCCGCCGTCATATCAATCGAAAGCGCCACATAGCATAATGCCTTGGGGGATGTCCCCGGTGTCGTTCGGAAACTGCACCAGGTATCAATCGCCCATCAAACAGACTCACCGGCAACGCGGTTGTGGAATGGCAGACACCAGGG
>JAUWMW010000117.1 GCA_030612965.1 bacterium | reverse complement strand
CTCGGCCATCTTCACAGCCGAAAGCTTGAAATCCCGGTCAAAATTACGACGAGACATAATGAACACCTCCAAAGCCAACTTAACACGACCTTCAAAAAGTGTCCACCTTTTTGGGGGAAGATCAAACCTGACCTACAAGAGTCGTCAGGCGGGGTCGCCTTACGACACCAGGACAAGAGCTAAACGTCGGGTGTGTTCCGTCCCGGCAGATGTGGATATCTGCCGCGCACTGAGTGTTCTGTCAGCTTCCAGGGAGCCTGACCTGTGTTTCCTGGGATGATGGAGTTTCGCCCGCTCTTTTGTCGCCGGCAAGCACCCCTACCGCACCTTCTTGACAGCTATCGCGCCGCCCCTGCCGACGGCGTAGAGTCGATCTGCTATCAAGTAAAAATCGAGCACTGTGAATTTGGTCTCCGGAGTCTCGTCTGTCCAGGTGCGCCCGCCATCCTCGGTTTTGAGAAGAACATCGGGATGACCGCCGATATATCCGACTTTGTCATCGATCATCTCGACAGCGATAAACACCTTGTCCTCGGCTTGATCGTTGGAGCGCCAGGTGCGGCCGTTGTCGGCGCTGAAGGCAATCATACCTCTGGGCCCGGCGATCACCCCGGTTTTGCCGGAGAACGATAGCGCTCTGCCCGGCTTGGGTAACCCTATCAAATTAGGTTTCCAACTGGCACCGAGATCGTCGGATTTAGCTAGTTTGCCGGTGGCTAACAAGTACAGGGGGCCTCCTCGGCGAAAGAAGAACTCCTTGTAGCCCATCCCGACTCCAGGCAGTTCAGTGAAGCTCTTGCCGCCGTCGGATGAACGCCGCAGAAGTCCCTCAAAGGGTTTTCCATCCGCTCGCGTCGCGCCGGCAACAACTACGGTTTTGGCATCGAGCATCTCCACATCGAACAACCATGGGATGGTGTCCTTCAAGCATTTGTTGTCCCAGTTGAGGCCGCCGTCGACTGTCCGGTAGAGCGATCCGGCGCGACCACAGACGAAACCAAGGTTGCCGCTGACAAAGGACACATCCTCCAGAGCGGCACCCTTGGTTACCTGGAACAGACGCCAGGTTTGACCGCCGTCGACTGTGCGCCCCATCCCGCCGACATTGGTAACAACAAAACCGGTATCAGGATGTACAAAGCATATTCCGGTGATGTCGGCCCGATCAGGAAAGCTCAGAGTCTGCCACTCCTGGCCCCAAGCCTGACCGCTGATGGTCAGTATAGCCAGAGCCGTTACAAGAGTTCTCATCATGTGATTTTTAGTTGTCATTTGGTCCATAGCCTTTTTACAATTTTAGTTCGGTATAGATTACCGAATGTTAATTGCCCGTGAAGGTAGTGCGGCCGGCCGGCAATGTCAAACCAAGTTGAGGTGCCTCCGTGGTCAACCGTTATGTCTACTGATTCAATCGTTGAGTGCAACAATGTCTATATGACTTCCGATCGTGGAGAACCGATTTTTGAGGATGTCAATCTGAAGCTGACGGCGGGGCGGTCGGTAGTTATATCAGGAGCGGCCGGCTCCGGCAAGACGACCCTGGTTGAGATGATCCTGGGACTTAGGTTTCCCGACAGCGGATCGGTGGAGTTGTTCGGCCACTGTCTGAGGCCGAGGCCACGACGGTTGCTGAAGCGGATTCGTCGCCGCATCGGCGGTGTCGGAGGTGTTTTCGACCTGGTACCAAGGCTGACAGTTGCGGAAAACGTGATGTTTCCCCTGGTGCTGGCCTCCGAGCGTCGTCGGGTGTGCCACGAACGGTTGATGAAAATGCTCGTCGAGTTCAAGTTGCTGAAACAGGCCTCGTTGTACCCGCGCCACCTGACCCGGGTCGAGTATACCCTGGCTCAGTTTGCCCGCGCATCCATCGCCAACCAACCGCTTATGATAATCGATGAGCCGTCGGCCGGTCTGGACCCGGATACTTATGAGCGCGTGTTCGAGTACTTGGTGCGGGTGTCGCTGTCGGGCCGGTCGATGATAATTCTCACCTCGCAGGCCGAAACCGGGCGGTTGCCGCAAAGCGATTATCTGAGAATCGAAAACGGGTGTCTGGCGTGAGATTGCTTTGGCACACAGTCAAGGAACTTTTTCGCAACCTGATCGGTCATTCCGGTACGACGATTAGTTCACTGATGTCGCTAACCCTGCTGTTTCTGCTCTTCGATCTATTCTGGATCGCGGCCGGGACGTCCGAGAGATTCTATTCGCGCCTTTTGTCCGATTTGGAGATGGAGTTATTCCTAAAGCCTGCCACCGCGGAATCGGCGGCACTGGCTTTGCATGACTCCCTGAAGGTCATAGATGGCGTTCGCACTGTCGAATTCGTTTCCGCCGCTCAGGCCCGCGAACGGCTTGCCGAACTGGTCGGTACCGATCTTCTGGCTGGATATGACAGCGCCAACCCGCTGCCGGCTTCGTACCTTCTGACTTTCGAGGAGCACAGTCTGACTACGGCGGCGGTGACCGCCATTGAGGCCAGGGTGTCTCAATTCGAGAACGTCGACCAGGTCTTTTACGGTCGAAGGTGGCTTTCCAAAGCAGAAGAAACCCGAGCTATCATCCTGAGTCTGGGCATGATCCTCGGCGGTCTCATTCTGCTGGCGGCTCTGATCGGTTCCGCCAACAATATCCGCCTGATGACCCAAACCCGCGCTGTCGGATTCTACCAGATGCAGATCCTCGGTGCCGGCAAGCTGTTTTTGGCTGCCCCCTTTCTAATGGAGGGTTTGCTTATCAGCGGACTTTCCGGCGCCGCCGGCTGGGCCGCTATCCTCTGGGTACGATCACGCATCTCATTCACCAGGTTCGAACCGGTGCTACCGGAACCAAGCGAAATAGCCCTGTTTATTGCGGCCGTTGCCGTTATCGGACTTATCAGCGGGTATCTCGGTATCAGGAGAATGCTCAAGTAGACGCATGATCCAACGAAGTCTGACAACTCTGATAGTCGCTCTTGCCCTGATCTTGTTTACGATAACTCAGGCACAGGGGCAGAAGGAGAAGATCCTCAACCAGAAGAAGGAACTCGAACAGATCCAACGCGAAGTCGAGCAGGGACAAAACCGACTTGACTCTCTCAAGGCCGAGGAGTTGGGAGTCCTGGGAGGTATTTCCGAGTACGACCAGAAAATCGCTTCAAACCGAAAGGTGATCGGTCGCCTCAGCCGGAAACTGAAGAAAGTCAAAGGTGATATTGCTTCCGCCGAGCAACAGTTGGACCTGAGTCGCCTCAACCATGAGCAGACGCGCCAACGTTTCCTCAGGAGTATCCGCCGCTTCTATCTCGCAACCCGCAGCCCTACCGAGACGACCTCAGACCACCCCAATCGGGAGTTGGAGTTGAACCGTCGCGTGAAGTACCTGACCGCTGTGGCGGGATTCGAGGCCGGCAACGTGGCTGCGGCCTCGGATTTCCTTGATGAATCGGTCGCTCTATTGAAGGGATATAGCGGGGAGAAGGACCGCGTCGCCGGTCTGAAGAAAAAGAAGGAAACAACGACCGCTCTCGATAAAAGCCGAAAAGAACGCGAACAGAAAAGATTGCAGGCGCTGCGCCGCCGCAAGACCGAGGAGGCTGACCACCTGATAATGTTGCAGCAGGCTGCTGAGGAGATGGAGGCGATCCTTGCCCGGCTGGAAACAGAACATCGTCCCCGCTCCGGTGACCAACCGGCGTCGCCGTCGCTGTTTGCCACTCTGGAAGGTCACCTGCCACCACCGGTCAGGGGGAAGATTGTCGAGGCTTTTGGTTCCAAGGTACACCCGGTGACCAGGCTCAAGTCGTTCTCTCCGGGGATTACCATCAAAGCTGCTCCCGGCCGCGAAGTCAGCGCTGTAGCATCGGGTACGGTGGCCTACATTGGGGATTTGCGCGGCTACGGGAAATTCATTATCCTGGACCATGGCGACCAGTACTACAGTACCTACGCCGGTCTGGCCGACGTCACCGTCACGATCGGCCGGTATCTCCACGCCGCCGATAAACTGGCGACGGTGGCTGGTGAGGGTCGTCTGAAATTCGAATTGAGATTAGGTCGAGAACCGCTGGATCCCGTGAAATGGATTAGATTTGACTCCTTTTGATATCACACAGTTTCAGCCCAAAGCCTGGACGATATTGTCGCGGGCGTATGCTGCGGATCGGGTAGCCGGAACCTATCTGTTCCACGGTCGTGATGGCTTTGGGCACTGGCCCCTGGCCGTTGCCCTGGCGGCGTTGCTCAACTGTGACAAGCCGGTCCAATCGGATTTGCCTGACGGAGAACTCCGACCATGCGGAACCTGCCGTCATTGCTGCGCCATCTACAATCTCAGTTTCCAGGGGCTCCTGGTGGCCCTGCCGCTGCCGCCGGCCAAAACATCAGATGATGCTATTGAGATAACCAACGAAATCCTGGCCAACAGGCGCCGGGAGCCTTTTTGCCGGTTATCGGCCACGGCCACCACCAATATCCCAATCGCCACCGCCCGCGAGATAAAGCGAAGTCTCAGCCGCAAAGCGCCCGACGGTATTACGCGGCTGGCTCTGTTCGATCGTATGGAGAAGATGAGAGCCGATTCCGCCGATGCGCTTCTGAAAATGATTGAGGAACCACCTTCCGATACCGTCATAGTTCTCACCGCCGAACGTCCGGAGTCGCTGCTGCCGACCATTCAGTCACGGGCTCAGAGAATCAGGTTGGAGCGAATTCGCCCTGACGCGATTGAACAGTACCTCATTCAAAACTACGACCTTAGCGAGAAACGCGCCCGGCTGCTTGCCCGCATATCCGACGGTTCCCTGGGGCAGGCTGTCGAACTAATCGACAGCGGCGAAGAATCCGACACCTCACGGCGGGCCGTTGGATTTATGCTTTTCAAGGCGCTTCTTACCGAGGACGCACCGTCGGTAGTGACGCACCTGGCCGAACTGGTAAATCCACGCGATAGAGGTGAGGCCGAGGATATCCTGCGACTTTGGCAATCGCTGCTACGCGACTGTTCCCGCTATGCCCAGGTCGGCGAGGAGCAGGAGTTGACCAATATCGACTTCGCCGCCGATCTGAAGCATTTGTCGACCCATTTTGTCGATTCTCGGGTGGCCGCCGCTATGTCGGCGCAAATCAAGATTAGCCTTGCCGATCTGGGCCTGAATGTGCATATTCTTGGCTCACTGACGGCTCTGGTGCTCAAATTGAAGGCCTCTGTTGAAGCTGCCCGCTAATAGCGCCGCCTGAGAGCCGATAGAAAATGGAGCAGGCCCATGGCTGAGTTGTATCTGGTGGAATTCAAAGGTTCGCGCAGAGAGTTTTTCTTCAATAGTTACTACCACTCCCTCAAGGCTAATGACCTGGTCATCGTACAGGCGGAACGAGGGGAGGACGCAGGTGTCTTACACAATAAAGTAGGGGCGGAGGTCAAATGTGCCGACCAGGGCCGACCACGCTCAATCCTGCGCCGGGCATCCGAGGACGATGTCGAGGCCATGGGCGAACTTCGCCAAAAAGAGACCGGCTTCAAATCGGAGATTGCGGAGTCAGTCTCCAAACACGGTTTGTCGATGAAGATCATCGATGTTGAGTGTCAATTCGACGGCAACAAGATGACCATATTCTTCACGGCCGATCACCGGGTTGATTTTCGGGACCTGGTGAAGGAATTGGCCGGGCGCTACCGGACTCGCATCGAGCTGCGTCAGATCGGCGTCCGGGACGAGGCTCGTCGCATCGGAGGCTACGGTATCTGTGGATTGCGACAATGCTGCAACACCTTCATCCGGGATTTCGCCCCGGTTTCCACTCAGCACGCACGCGAGCAGGATCTGCCGCTCAATCCGGCCAAGATATCCGGCAACTGTGGCCGGCTGCTATGCTGTTTGCGCTATGAGGCCGGCTTCTATTCGGAGTGCAAGCGCAGATTTCCGGCGGTTGGTACTTTCGTCAAAACAAAGAGCGGCGATGAGGGAACCATCGAGAGGATTGATGTCTTTCGCCAGGAAGCGATCATCCGAGGTGAAGAAAATCGACGCTTCAACTGTTCCGCCGATGGCCTCGTCAGTCCTGATGCAGCGCCGCCCTCTGAAGCAGGCGGTGGGGGACGTAACAACTCTACCTCAAGGCCAAGGACCTCAACCGATCTGCCGAAAGAAAAAGCACTGGACAAGGACGATGCAGCTTCGTCCGATTCCGACTCAGAGAGGAGCTGACTTTTGCCGCGACCCTTTTATGTCACCACACCGATCTACTATGTGAATGACAAACCGCATATCGGCCACGCCTACACCACTATTGCAGCCGATATCCTGGCCCGATTTCATCGACTGGCCGGTCGTGATTCCTTCTTCCTCACCGGCACTGACGAGCATGGTTCCAAGGTGGCCGAAGCAGCTGCGGAGGCCGGTGTGTCGGAAATCGAGTTTTGTGATCGGACCGTTCAGACTTACCAGCAGGCCTGGAAAAATCTTGATATCGCCAACGATGATTTCATTCGGACAACTTCCGAGCGACACGAAAAGGCGGTTTGGAAGATCCTCAATGCTATGCGTGCGGCTAAGACTACTGATGGTCGCGATGTGGTGTACTCGGACTACTATGAGGGTCTCTACTGCACCGGCTGCGAGAAGTTCCTCACCGAAAAGGAACTGGTCGACGGTCTTTGCCCCGACCATCTCAAAGCACCCGAAAAGCTCAAAGAGAAGAACTACTTCTTCCGGCTCAGTGCTTTCCTGCCGCTTTTGAAAGAGAGGATCGAATCCGAGGAAATGCTGATTCTGCCAAAGGAGCGTCGCCGCGAGGTGCTCGGTCTGATCAATCAGGACCTTCCGGACTTTTCGCTCTCGCGCGAAAAAGTGAAATGGGGGATCCCGCTGTCGTTCGATGAGTCTCAGGTGGCTTACGTCTGGGTCGATGCCTTATCCAACTACATCTCGGCTGTCGGCTATGCCGATGATCCGGGCAAGTTCGACAAGTGGTGGCAGGGTGGTGAGGTGGTCCATCTAATGGCCAAGGACATTCTGAAGTTTCACTGTCTCTATTGGCCGGCAATGCTGATGGCGGCAGGTGTGAAGACGCCGGACACGATCTTTCTGCACGGTTTTTTCACCGTCGACGGTCAGAAAATGTCGAAGTCGCTTGGAGCCAAGATAGATCCCAATGACATGGTGACCGAATTCGGCGCCGACGGTACCCGTTACCTGCTGCTGACTCAGTACCCGTTCGG
>JAUWMW010000352.1 GCA_030612965.1 bacterium | reverse complement strand
GTTCTGACCGCGTACGCCGTGGTTATCGGTCTGCTGATCTCGGCTATTCAGTTCTACCCAGGGTACATCTATACGTCCGAGTTCTCGCCGCGAGCCGATTCCAAGAGCGGCTGGGAATGGGCAACCTCCTGGTCGATGCATGAAGAAGAAGCAGTGTCGCTTCTGATCCCGGAATTTGCGGGCGTCTCGAGCCAAAACACCGAGACCTATTACTGGGGCAAGAATTCTTTCAAAGATAATTCGGAAGCGGTTGGAATAGTCACGATCTTCGCTGCTCTGATTGGTTTCTTTTTCTATCGCCGTAAAGAGTCGTATTTCTTCGGCGGCCTGGCGCTGTTCGCCCTCATTTACGCGCTGGGTGCAACGACACCATTGTTCCATTTGTTCTATTGGCTGATACCGAAGGTTAGTTCTCTGCGAGCGCCTTCGATGATCATGTTCCTCTTTTCTTTCTCAGTGGCCTTACTGGCGGGTATGGGTTTGCAGTGGCTGCGAGATTCGCGTAAGGACAAATCCGACGCGCATTCGTCGACGCGGTTTACATACTTATTAGTCGGCCTGCCTGCTCTCATGCTGCTGTTGGCGCTTGTCTTCGCTGTGGGCGGTAAGGGAGTGATGTCCACCTGGTGTTCGCTGTTCTTCGAGGAGGCCGGCAGTCGGCATATTACTCAGACTTTGACCAAACTGGACCTGGCCTACATGAACCTGCCCGCAATTCAGTCGGGGGCATGGCTGGCGTTCTTGTTCACTTCTCTGGCATCGTTGTTCATCTGGCTGTACCGATCCGGTAAGGCTGGGATTGCGATTCTATTGGCTCTGGTCACGATCGTGGCCGTTGACGGTGTTCGTTTCAACCACCGCTTTGTGGATACCGTCGATCCCGATCAATACTGGCGGCCGAGTCCGGTTGCAGAGTTCATCAAGCAGCAGCATGATAATTACCGCGTGATGAACTTCAGAGCATTGCCGGCAGATTTGTTACCGTTTTTCGGCATCGAGGTCGTGACCGGATATCATGGCAACCAACTACGCTGGTTCGATGAACTGTTGGGCGGGCCGGGGGCTAAGAATCAGACCAACCCCCGCCTGCTGAATCTGGCCTCAGCCGGATACATTCTCATTCCATCCAATCAACAGTTGCCGGATGGTTATTTCGGGGACAAGCCCGTGACCGAACTGGCCTCTTTCGGGCAGGCCAAACTGCTCAGAAATGAAAACGCTCTGCCGCGCGTATTCCTGGCCGACAAGTTCCGCGTTTTTGCCGATCGCAGTGAGATATATCCACTTATTCTGGAAGGTGATGAAGACCTGAGTAAGATCATCTACCTTGAGAAGGAACCATCACTGCCCCTTGCTGAGGATTCGATGCACACCGACAGCGCCTGGATCGAAAACTTCGGTGTTGATTCGGTCGAGGTCCGTCTCCACTGTGCGAACAACCAGTTGTTGGTACTCACCGACAACTTCTACGATGCCTGGCACGTAAGTGTTGACGGTCGCCCCGCTGAGTTGCTGCGCGCCTACGGCACCTTTCGAGCGGTCGAAGTGCCCGCCGGCGCCGAGCGCGTTTTGTTCTGGTACCACTCCGAAAGGTATGCTACTGGCAAGATGGTGACCTGGCTGACACTCATCTACCTGGCGTTGGTGATGGCGGGTTATGCTCTGATACGTCGGCAACGAGGACGAAAAAAGGAAGAAGCAGCTATATGAGTCCTACCCAGCGCGCCCTGATCATATTCCCTACATATAACGAACGCGAAAACATCGAGAAGATAGTCCACGCGGTCCTGCCGCTGGA
>JAUWMW010000164.1 GCA_030612965.1 bacterium | reverse complement strand
CTTGCCGGGAAAAGAGACTGCTCATGACGTTTGCCATATCGATATGCCATTTCAAAATCCTCACTACCTATCTTGATTGAACCACAACATATCGACTAATAATTCACACTCAACCAAAAAACCAATTGCGACACAGCCTGGAAGTCGAAGGGCCGCATGCCCCGGTAGTCCGAGCTTATTGATAAATCCCGGAACCCGTCATTGCGAGGAGCGAAGACACTCGTGTCGCAGCGACGCGGCAATCTCATCCTGCAGATTACCCCAACGACGGGTGGCTGTCTCAAACTTGTTTGGGGCGAGCTTCACTTCGGGGGTGAAATCATCCATCTTTGACATTGCTCAAGCATTCGTAAAAGCCTATATTGCCCCGACATCTGGGAGTAAGAATGGATATTGTACCCGAAGAATACACCGGCTGGATCATAGCTGCAGCGAGTCTAATAGGCGCCGGCCTGCTCACCTTGCTGGGCTACGTGGTCAAGAACTGGCGTACGCGACTCCGAGAAAAGGCGAGACAGTACAAAACCGTCCTGAAGAAATCCTCCGACCTGCAGCCGGAAGAGGTGATGGGGGAACTGCGCGGCAGTCACAAAGGCGGCTTTCGGGATTACTGTCTGGCGCGCGATGAGATCGACCAGATCAAGAAACGAATCGCCGAAGGCAAAGACGTGCTGGTTATCGGTGATCCCCTTGCGGGAAAAACGCGAGCGGTCTATGAAGCCCTCAAACATGCAGAAAACAAGACGGCTGTCACCATCCCGCGAATCGTCGATGTCAATCCGAACGAGTTTAAGGTTCCCCGGCATCTGTCGGGGACCCGCAAAGGTGTACTCTTAGTCGACGATATCAACAAGTATGTCTCCAAACAGCACTTTGAACTCCTGTTGCAGCAGTACATTGACAACGGCTACTTGATTGTCGCCACCTGCCGCAAAGGCCCGGAACTGGACCGGGCGAAGTCTGCTCTGGAGCAGATATTCGCGTCATTATTCAATGATCCGGTGGAAATGGGCAAGGTCGACCGGGAAGAGGCAGAGGTGGTCGCGAAGGCAACAGGCGATAAAATGCCCAAACAGTATGACGGCAACATCGGCTCGATCTTTGTCCCTATCGAAGCTATGCGCCAACGATATGCGAACGAGTGCTCCGACGAGGGCCGCGCAGTATTGCGCTCAATCAAGCGGCTGTTCATGGGTGGTGTGTACGAGGAAGGCGGGATATTTTCCGAGGCACACCTCAAGAAGGTGTGCAATGAGATTGAGGAGTTGAAGCTTGAGAAGTTCAAATGGCGGGAGCTTCTGGATTCTCTGGCCAATCTGTCATTCCTCCGGCCCGGCAGAGAAGGCATCGCCGTTGAAGAGACCTATATCGAACAGATATTCACAGTCGACTGCTCACTGCTTGACAACTTCCGAGATCTGGCCGAGTTGTTCTCCCACGATCCGGATGCTCTGTTCAAGGTCGGTGACCGCGCTGACGACACACAGTACTCCGAGGAACTGGGCGATGATTTTGTCAAGGTGAAGCGACTGGCTGTTGGAGCGTTCCAAACTGTGCTGTCGCACTGGCCACCGAAGACCCATCCGGAGCGACATGCCATGACCCAGAACAACCTGGGTAATGCCTATCAAACAGTCGGTACCGTCGAAGACAAAGCGGCCAACTGCAAGAAAGCGATTGCTGCATATGAGGAGGCGCTGAAAGTTTACACGCTGGAGCGCTTCCCGATTCAATACGCCGCGAGCCAGAACAACCTGGGGGCTGCCTATCAAACACTCGGTACCGTCGAAGACAAAGCAGCCAACTGCCAGCAGGCGCGTGAGGCGTTTGAAGCGGCGCTACAAGTTTATGACAAGCAGAATATGCCGCTACAGTGTCAACAGGTGGAGCACAACCTTGCCATTCTGGATGCCTCTGAAGCTGAGGCGTGAGACGTTCTAGATGAGATTGCCGCATCGTCCGCCGCGGCGGACGCCGCGGCAATGACGAGAAATTGGACTTTTTCAAAAAGCCTCAAGGTCCAGGCCGCCGGCAGATGTGGGCATCTGCCGGCCACAGAGTAACTATTTGGGTGGTGTCGGGCGACCCCGCCCGACGCCTGTCTTTAGACATGATGGCTGTCAGGCGAGTCACCTGACAGCACCCAACTATTTGGGTGGTGTTGGGCGACCCCGCCCGACGCCTGCCTTCACACGTGATGGCTGTCAGGCGCCTGACAGCACCTGAAAACCGGGGACTACAACTTGCGACCTGACGATCACAACAAGTTTTTGTTGTCGAGAACGGGACTACAGCGTACTATCGCCCCATGGACAGTACGGACGACAGGTTTGACATCGCCATTGTAATGCCGGTCCTGAACGAGGAAAAGCATGTAGGCGGCACCCTGGATCAGATCTACATGCAGGACTACCCGATGGATCGGGTGGAGGTAGTGGTGGTCGACGGAGGATCATCGGACCGCACCCGCGAGATCGTCGGCTCTTTCAAGGATCGATTCGGCTCACTGAAACTGCTGGATAACCCGCCACGCCTGCCGTCGTCGGGACGGAACATCGGCGTCAACAATTCAAGCGCGCCGTACATCATAGTGCTCGATGGCCACACTTATCTTCCATCCAAAACTCTGCTGAAGGACATGCTGGAGATTTTCGAGGCTACTTCGGCGGATTGCCTTTGCCGACCGCAACCACTCACGCCGCCGGACATCAAAGAGTTTGAGAAGTCGGTGGCCTTTTGTCGTGCCTCGATTCTCGGTCACAAACCGGGGTCAGAGATATATACGGAGGTCGAAGCCGAGGTCGACCCGACCTCATCGGGGGCGATGTATCGGCGTTCCGTTTTTGACAAGGTCGGGTTGTTCGATGAGACTTTCGACGCCTGCGAGGATGTGGACTTCAACTACCGCGTTCACCAGCATGGTCTGAGGGCCTGCATCTCGCCGAAACTGACCGTCTGCTACTATCCTCGGTCATCGCTGTCATCGTTGTGGCGACAGATGGTCCGCTACGGCAAGGGTCGGTTCCGGCTGGCCGCGAAACACAAGCTGTTTCAGCCGGTCCAGTGGCTCGCGGCGGCGGCAGTGGCCGGGCTGAGTCTGCTTCTGTTGTTGTCTCTCGTGTCGTCGTCGGCAGCATCGCTTCTCAGAACAGTGTTGGGATTGTATCTGTTGTTAGTCGTTTTTTTCTCGGGATACCTTGCGCAGAGACACAGCCACATAGGCTGCCTGTTGCACGGACCATTGATATTCCCAGCGATACATTTCGGATTGGGCTTCGGGTTCTTGTATGACCTGGTTGCGAGACTGATCGAGAAACCTCGCAACTGAACAGCCGGAGCAAACATATCGCCGCGTCGAATGCGATTGCGTCCGCGCCGTCTTCAAACTATCTTGGGACTATGTTAACCACTTTTAGTTACTCAAGCCTGAACTGCTTTCGTCAATGCCCCCGGCAGTTCAAGTTCCGCTATGTCGACAAGATCAAAGTGCCCAGAGTGGTCACGCCCGACACTTATCTTGGCACAGTCGTGCACCGGGTGCTGCGAAAACTCTACCGCCTCGGCGCTGACGATATCCTGATGCCCGAAGACGACGCGATCGCCGAGTATCACCGTGAATGGGAGAAACTTGACCTGACGACCCTCCAGGTTACCAGCGATTACTACACGGTTGATGACTACATTCGCATCGGCGAGAAGATGCTTGTTCGCCACTACGACAAGCACCGCCCGTTCAATCAGGGTACCATGCTCGGCACCGAGTTGTACCTGAGTTTTGAACTGCCCAACTCACCGTTCAAGATCCGTGGTTACATCGATAAACTGTGGCGCCGTGACGATGGTGTGGTCGAGATATGCGATTACAAAACAGGAATGACCGTGGCGCGCCCACAGGACGACGCCTTCCGCTGGCAGATGGGTATTTACGAATTGGCTGTGCGCACTACCTGGCCTCAGTACGAGACAATTGAACTGGCCCAGCATTTCCTCCGTCCGGACGAAATAGTTAGTTGCCGCCTTAGCCCGGACCAGCTCGACCTGCTGACCGAAGAACTGAGGAACACCATCATTGAGACGCATCAGGCCGAACGGCTGGGCAACTTTCCGGCTCAGGAGGGCGGTTACTGTCGCTTTTGCGATTATCAGGACTATTGTCCGGCCAAGCGCCACGAGAAGATGCTTGCCGAGGATACTACGGACGAAACTGAGGATGACGTGAGCGAGGCCGTTCGTCTCGAACAGTTGGCCGACCGTTACCTCAGCGTCTATGATCATAGCAACGCCGCCAACGCTGAACTGGATGCCCTCAAAGAGGAATTGCGACAGATAGTGCGGGACGGTGGACCGAGCAAACTGGTCGGTTCAATCGGCGCGGTGACGGTGAAACTCGGCAGAGTGGAGAAGTTTATCACCCGGACGCGTGACGCCGGCGGCTTCGCAGAACTCTCTGCTGTCGCACGGAAGTTGGGACTCGACGAGTTTTTCGAACTGAATGGTCGCGCCCTCATGAAGGACCTTTACCGGAAAGAGCGACTTGCCGCCGAACAGCTTGAAAAACTGAAACCGTTTGTCTACGAGGATGAGGAATCGCGGGTAACGGCCAAGCCGTTCAAGAAGACAGGGCCTGACGACGAGTAGGATTTGGGCAGGTAACGCATCGCTGCCCCTTAAGGTACTGATGACGTGAAGCGACGCGAATTCCTAAAGCGAACAACGAAGGCAACGGCTCTGGCCGCCGTGTGCGGTGGCGCCGGATGGTTTTTCAACAACCGTCAGTGGTTCAACTACGAACCCCCCACCGTCAGCAAACACGATTTCGAGATTGCCCCCGACAACCGTTTTCCGCAACTCACGCTGACCAGAGATGAGAACCATGCTGCCGCCCTGTACGATGCTCTTGATGCCATCGGCTCCATCAAGCGGTTTGTCCAACCGGGTGAGCGGGTGACGATCAAGCCGAACGTCGGTTGGGATCGCACCGCCGCTCAGGCGGCCAACACTTCCCCGCTACTGGTCGGCGAGATGGTGCGACTTTGTCTTGAGGCCGGCGCATCCAAAGTGATCGTGTCCGATGTCACCTGCAGTGAAGCACGACGATGCTTCCTGCGCTCCGGCATCTGGGAGGCCGCCGAGAAAGCCGGCGCCGAAGTAATCCTGCCGGTGCAGGATGATTACGTCGTGATGGACCTTGGCGGAGAACTGCTGACCAGTTGGCCGGTGCTGAAACACTTTGTCGAGACCGACCGTCTGATAAACATGCCGATCGTCAAACAACACTCGCTCACGTCGTGTACTATCAGCATGAAGAATCTTTACGGTATCCTTGGCGGTCGCCGCAATCAGTTGCACC